>JAGLTP010000691.1 GCA_023135215.1 Candidatus Heimdallarchaeota archaeon | reverse complement strand
GATAGAGATCTAAAAAAAGAAGTAATTCTGAAAGTATTGAAAAATGAAATTCCTCTAAATATGCATTGCCACCAAGCTAATGATATAGTCACTGCTATTCGTTTTAAAGAGGAATTTGGTTATAATCTTATGTTAGTACATGCTACTGAAGGTCATAAAATAGCTGATTACATTGCAAAGAAAGATATTCCTTGTTCACTTGGACCGTCCTTAGTTGGAATGGAAAAAGTTGAATTAAGAAACATAACCTTTGAAACTCCATTTAAACTATGGAAAGCTGGCGTAAGAATCTCTATTCAAAGCGATTCTTTTACTCGATTACGTCATTTTCAAATACTTCCATGTATGGCTGCTAAAGAGGGTTTACCAATTAATGAAGCTCTAAAAGCAATTACCACTAATGCTGCTGAGATGATTGGTGTAGGAGATAGATTAGGTAGTCTTGAAGCTGGAAAGGATGCTGACATAGTAATTTGGACAAATCACCCAATTGAAGACTTCTATGCAGAAAACAAAATGGTATTCATAAATGGTGAGATTGCTTATAAGATGGAAGAAGAAGATAAGTAATTTGAGATTGTGTTTAGCTTAAAAAATTACGCTTTTTCATAGTAACCTGGATTTCTGTGCTCTCCAAAGAATTCCAGTCCTTTTTCTTTTAATTGATTTTTTAACATATTTGCATATTCTTCTGTCAAATCTCCCTTCTTTAGCATATACTCTATAATTTCCATTGCTTCCTCTTCAGTTTCACAACGGCATAGGAAATCTACAACACCTGGAGTATAACCTTGAAATCTTCTATCTTTTTTGGAACCAGAAACTGTGCGCATCTCACTCTCTGAAATATTTTTTTCGCCTTCCTTAATCTCTCTAGAAAGAACTGGAAAATGATCTCCGAATTCTTCCTCCTTTATTTCAGATTCTCTCGATTCTTTTTCTTTTTCTTCCATAACTCAACTGAAGAATAACAACTAAAAAGGATTGAGTTCTAGTAAATATTCTTATAAAAAAGGCAAATTATACAAAAAACCTTTATTCCAATAATCTAAAAAAAGAATAATGTTAATTGGAATAGTAGGTAAACCTAGTTGCGGTAAAAGCACTTTTCTTAATGCTCTTACTATGGTTAATGCAAAAGTAGGGGATTATCCATTTACAACAATTGAACCAAATCGAGGTACAGCTTATGTTCGTAGTCCATGTGTGTGTAAGGAACTTGGTGTTACAGATGATCCCAAAAACTCATTGTGCGAAGATGGTATAAGATTCCTACCAATCCAATTCTTAGATGTCGCGGGACTGGTGCCTGGGGCTTCTGAAGGAAGAGGATTGGGAAATAAATTTCTGGATGATCTTCGACAAGCAGATGTTCTTATACACGTAGTTGACGCGAGTGGTTCATTAGACGCTGAAGGAAATGTTGTTGATAAGGGTTCTTGGGATCCACTAGATGATGTGAAGTTCTTAGAAGAGGAAATTAATGCTTGGATTTTAGCAATTATAAATAGAGATTATGAAACTATGAAAAAGAAAGCATCAGCTGAAAAGCTAATGTTTTCAAATCTATTATACGATAAGCTAACAGGATTAGCTATAAAAAAACACCACATTGAAGAATCAATTAGAGAAGTAGGAATGGTAGATAACGATGCTTCAACATGGGATGAAAAATTACCAGAGTTAGTTACTAATATTAGGAATAAATCTAAACCAATTATTATAGTAGCAAATAAGATTGACCAACCGGATTCTCATAAAAATTATTTAAATATGAAAGAGAAGATACCCTCAGGTGTCTTTCCAATTTCTGCACTTGCTGAGGTTTTTCTGAGAAACGAACAAGAAAATAAAACCATTTCATATTCTCTAGGGGATTCAGATTTCGAGATAATAGATAGAGAAAAATTAGGAGATAAGAAAGAGTCTTTAATTCAAAAGATTAAGACGGATTTACTTGTCAAGTATGGTTCTACTGGTGTTCAAGAGGTATTATCTCATGTTGTCTTCACTCTACTAGATATGATTGTTGTTTATCCTGTTGAAGATATAACTAAATTCACAGATAAGTCAGAAAATGTTCTACCGGATGCATTTCTTGTTCCTAAAGGAACGACTACTATAGAGTTAGCTGCAAAAATCCACACAGATTTTGCAAAAAATTTCATTCATGGACAACTTGCTCCTTCAGGGAGAAGAATTGGTGCAGATTACGAAGTACAAAATAACGATGTAATTAGAATTGTAGCCGCTGTAAAATAGCTTGTAAATTTTCTTAAAAAGAAAGTTAGGAAGCTGCAGTAGCTCCTTTAGTATCAGGTAAAACTAATACTTTGCTTTTTCTAACTTCTACTAAAACTATAGGATAAATTTTACCTACTGCTTTCTTAAGTTCTGAAGAAATAGAACCGTTTACCATATTCTTAGCAAAATCCACAAATTTTTGCTCTTTAGCGATTTCTCTAACAATGTCTTCTATGGATTTTCTGACGTCTTTTTGAGTGCTTGCACCACATCTAATAGGGGTGATTACAATGGATGAAACTCTTAGTCTTGCTTTATCTTTTGTAACTACATTTTGAATTGCTTCAACCTTTGATCTATTTCTTCTTATTTGTGACCTGATCTGTTCTTTAGCTACTTCATGCCCAACAAACTCAGTTCTACAAACATTACCTTCGACTTTGGTAATTTTAAATCTTACTTTTAGATTGATATCATGATACAAATCTTCTACTACACCCATTTTAGCCATTTCAATAACTCTTCCGAATAATTTTTCAGGCTCGCTAGCAGGTGTTTCTCCAAGTGGTTTATCTGTAATGTAGCTAGGGGCAATTACTTCATACCATGATTTTTCTTTCCATTTGTCAACAACTTTTCCTTTTGTTTTTCGACTTGGTCTCCGAGATGACAATGATATAACCTCTATGATGTTGTTCTCTTCTCATTTCTTTTGATTTTAAACATTATGATTAATATGTTAATTTTTAATTATTTACTGATTTATATACTCCCTCTATGGTAGCTACTGTATGTACAATATCATCAATTGTGTGTCTAAGTGAAGATATGCTTGCTGATGATTGAATTTCGATTATGACACTATTCTTATCTGTGACTGTTTTTATCTTTGTTTTTTCTCCTAATAATTTGTTTTCAGGCTCGAGGGTTTCTTTAATAATTCGAGCTAGTTCATTATCAAGGCACTCAATTACAAATTTGATTTTTTTTGATAAGAATGTCATAATGTACTACTTCTTCTTTTCTTTACTCTTTTCATTTTCCTCTTCTGAGTCCTTTGTTTCACCTTTCTCATAATACTCAAGAGATTTTACAATACTCTCGAATACTGAGCTTAATTTATTTTCATCCAGAACAACTTCAAATGTTTCCAATTCTCCCTTGTGATCTAACAAAATATCTTCTTGTTTTAACTTCTCAAATGCATGATAAATAAGATGGCCTTTTTGGATGTTTATTGGTGATTCCCTAACATGTAGATGAATCTTCTTTCCCACTTTCAAGAGAACAATTATTGGTTTATCTATTGGCATTATGCCACTTTCAACCAAGGCATCTATAACCTGTTTTGCTGTTCTATTTTCGAAAATATTGCTTCCATCAAGAAACCGATAATTCTTTCTTTCTTCGATTTTTTCTGGTTCCTTTGCTATTATTTCAATTGCTTGAGTAGCTTTGCCATGGTAATCGCTTAGTCTCCGATTTAATTTATCAAATAATTTAGTTCTATCCCCTAATACAACTCCCAAAGCCAAACCATATAATTTGAGGTTACATGCACCATCCAAGAGCCGTAAGAATTCTTCTGCATTTCTTGTTTGATTCTTCTTTGTTTCTTGAGTTAGTGTATAGATTGGTCCAATGAGTTTATGAATATCGGAAAGAGGGTGATTGTTATTTTCCATGAGCAAAGATATCAAACCATCGTTGAGTTTCTTTGTTTCCTTTGAGGACAGAGATGCTATTGTTCTCCAATTGTCCTCTTGATCTCTCATTGGTATTCCTAATCGTGAAACGAAGGATGTGCAAGCACTTTCATTACCCGTGAGTCCTGGGAAATAAGGATTTATTGAATACTTAAGCGCTAAATGGATTGGTTGACTCTCTCTTCCCGAGATTCTAGTTCCCTTCGATATGTCCAAGTATTGTTTCTCCCTTCCTTCTTCTAGGATTATCTTATTCAAACCTATTAACTCCTGATTTTTTGGGTTGACTTGTTTCTTAGATAATCCACCAATTATTGCTAACCCTGCATATTTTGGATAATCATCATCTATGTTTGCTGAAACAAAATAAACAAGTCCTGCATTTGAAACCAATCCCAATGGAATTTCTAACTCTTCTAAATTTAAATAACTTACATTTTCTTTTCTTCTTTCCATTTCTTTTGAAAAAGTTAGTTCTTGATTTACAATAACAATTATGTTTTTTTCTTCTTTTATAACTAATTCTGGAATATCTTCAATATTACAACCTATGAAGAAATAGGCTGAATAATCAAAATTTTTAATCTTTCTTTCTAGATTAGTTGTCTCATCGACAAATAAAGAATGAGCTCCAATATCCAAATTACGCAGATTCTTTAACAAAATACCTGTTGCACATAAATCATCTGGAGTTCCTCTTGCTATAACAACAACATTTCTATTTAGGTTTTGTAAAATATCTGCGATTTCTTTCGCTTTATCTTTTAAAGATTGATATTTCTCAAAAGGGATATCTATAGGTGGCATTAGTTTTCACTATTTCCAATAAAAATAGGATATGAAGGATAAAAAAATATCGCATCTTAGAGTAGTAATCCAGCTTTTTGTGGATCATACTTCCAATCAGGTGCAAAAATACCTTTCTTCTTATAATATTTGACCAACCTTCGTATTTTTGATTCAATGAGTTGTAATCCTCTTTTGCTGTGTAAATCTTTCCTATTATCTTCAAGATGTTTTCTAAGATTACTAGCTCTTTTTACTAAATTTACTAAATCCTCAGGATACTTTGGACTTAAATTGAGATCATCAACTATTGTAGCCATTTTAGTTCCTAAAACTTCTTTTACATTAGGTACTCCGTATTGGTCTCGAAGAATTACTCCTATCATGGCAGCTGTTTGCCCTTGCCTTCGTAATTCTTCTACTTTTTTACTAACGAATTTTTTATCATGGGATAACCATTCGGGTGCTTGGCTTCTATAAGGTCTTGTTGAACTAGCTTTTCCTCTTTTCCTTGCATGCATCCTTGCCATCTATTTCACCGTGTTTGATTTTTAAGCGAAGGTGGTTTTTGAGATGAATAACTCTCGAAGTGACTTTTGACGGTGGGAATATAAATTCTTGGTTTTGAGAGACATCTCCGCAAAGGTTTGATGGCTTGAAATTGGCTGGAAAATAGGATCGAATCCAAATCCTTCTCCCCCCTTCTCTTCACATACTATTTCTCCTTCAGTAACTCCATGGTGGAGTGTAATCTCTCCTTCATAATATAATGCGGCAACAGATTTGAATCTTGCTTTTCTATTTTCTTTCTTCTTCATCAAGGTTAATATTCCTTTATTACCGATTTTTTGGAAAACATAAGAAGAATAAGGGCCTGGAAACCCATTAAATGCATCTATAAACAATCCCGCATCCTCAAGAAAGAAATTCTTTGCTTTTATTTCAGGATTTTTTTTGATTAAGCTGTTGCAACTAAATAGTGCAATCTTTTCAATGTCGTCCTCCTGGTTTTCTTCATATTCTATATTAATCCAGTTTATCTTAAGATTATACTCTAGACCAATTTGTTTTGCCTCTTTGTATTTTGCTTCGTTATGTGTTACAAAAAATAATTCCATTCTATTATTTGTTGTACTTCTCATTATTAGACTCTTTCGCTTTCTCTATTGACTTCAATTGAGGAAAGAGTTAAATGCTAATACAATATAGTCAAATGTAAGTAATTAATAGTAATATTACTCAATTGTAAAACCTACTTAGGTGAATATATTATGGAAGAACTGACCCATTCTTCAATATACAAAACTGCAGATGATGTCAAAATTTCTGATACTGTCATTGCTGCACTCTCTGAAATGACTAAATCAAATAGCATACTAAGCATATATTCCATGAATGCTCGAGCTGTATACTTCTTTCCTGTAATTTCCGATGTTTACAAACTTAGTATTCAAATTTATCCTTTAACTCCTGAAATAGTTGCGAAAATTATGACAAAAATTTCGGAGTTCGCTGCCAAGGTTATTTACAGTACAGGTCTATGTTTAGTTGAGAATAGATGTTTCTGGGAAGGCTTTCTGCAAGAAAAGGATTTGACCAAAGAAATTGATGATATAAAGGATATCTTAGAATCTATTGCTGAAGTAAAAGATGTAGCTATAATAAAAGTTCTCAATTATTGATTACAAAATATTTACTTTTAGTTTTAGAACTCGTATGAATTCTTTGTATCTATTTCGTAGAGTGACTTCAGTGATTTGACACGTTTTAGCAATTTCATTTTGTGGGCATTTAATTTTGTTTTGTAAGGCTGAAATATACAAAGCAGCTGCTGCAAGTGAGTTAGGATTTTTTCCAACTGTTATTTTTGCTGCTTTTGCTAAAGCTAAAATATTCTGAGCATCTGATAGAACTTTTGGCGAAAAATTCAATATTGAAGCAAATTTAGCAATACTGCTTTCTGGACTTGCTAGTGGCATTTTCAAATCCAAGTGTTTTAATAGCAACCTGAAATTTTTTGCTAATTTCTTTTTGGTTAAGCGAGTTTTATCTGCAACATCATCAAGACTTGCTGGATGTTTATGTAATCTACATGATAAATAAAGTGCTGCAGAAACCAATGCTTCTGTTGATCTCCCTCTCACTAATCCAGTTTTCAAAATCTTACGATAAATCATTGCTGCTGTTTCTCTAACCTTCACTGTTAAATTTAATTGGCTACTAATTCTCTTAATCTCATTCAAAGCTCTTAAAAGATTTCTTTCTGTTCCATATTGAAGCACTGCTCTTCTTTGTAGTGTTCTCAATCGAAACATTTGGCTAGCTTTCTCTGGTGAGAGAGAGTTACCATAGATATCTTTGTTTGAATAATCAATAAGGGTACCATAATGATCGTAACTAAGAAGGTTTTTTGGTGTTCCTGTTCTTGCTCTTTTGACGTGTTGATCCTTTGAATATGCTCTCCATTCAGCAGTTTGATCAATATAAGAATCCTCTACAACTAACCCACAATTTCCACAACTTATTTCTCCTCTAGAGGAATCAAAAGTTAGTTTTGTAGAATTGCAATCGGGGCATCGAGGAAGTGACGGTTCTAAACTGCTAGTAACATTAATTGGCTCAGGAGTCATACATACACCGAATCAGTCTGGACTATATTTTAACTATCACATATTTAAACTTGGCTGAATATTCTAAATGCAAAATTCAGACTAAATTTTCTCTAAAAAATGATTTTTTTTACATAATTATGCCAGTTTCTCTTGAAAATAATTTGTTAAAGATAAAAACCGTTAAAAACATAATACTTGGATAATAATTATTCGATACTATTAGTTGTAGTATAAAGCAAGTTATTGAGGAATATCAAAATGTCAAGAGATTCAAGGCAACTAGAATTTAAACTTAATATTGGAGATAAAAACGGAAAGTGTCACACAAAAATAGTTAGAGAAGCTCAAGCAAACTCTTTAATTGGTTTACAAATCGGAGCAAAGGTTGATGGAGATCTTATAGGATTACCAAATTATGAGCTAATCATTACTGGTGGAAGTGATACAGACGGTTTTCCGCACAGAGCAAGTATCGAAGGTTCTGGAAGAAGAAAATACCTCCTCAAAGGTGGAACTGGTTATCGCGTTCCACGAAAGGGAAGACGAGTTAAGAAATCAGTTAGAGGAAACATAATCTCAGAAGTATCCTATCAAATTAATATGAAAGTTGCAAAAGAAGGAAGCAAAACTCTTGAAGAATTGATAACTGAGGTTGCTTCTTCATAGTTATTTTTAGGAAAATTAAATTTTACCCTAATTACTTTGTTCTTCATCTGGTGATTCAGTAAAGAAGATATACACTGCTGAAAGAATAATCACAGCTACCAATACACCAAATACAGTCCATTGCATTCCTGAAGTAAAATTTGTGGGTAAAGCAGGGCCTGCAGGATGTATTGAGGTTACGAACCATGTTATTAACAAGGAAATAACTGCACTGATTACTATTGTTCCCCAAGAAGGAAGTTTAGCTCTGATTTCACTATAAGTTGCTATCGCAATAAGAAAGAAGAAATAAAAACCAGATATTAGAAGAAACTCAATAATTGTCAATCCTGCTTTATAAGGTAAATCTTCACTATTTAAGTCAGGATAAAATCCTTTAATCCATTCCGGAGCACTTGCTTGATCTATACTAGCAAATAAAATAGCAAAAATCAAACAAGTTATCGATACAACTGATGTAATTAGAAGCGTTCGATTCCTTTCATTTTTCCAAATTGTCTCATATAAGCTCATTATTTTTCTTCTCCGCGATAATTTTACTTCTTTTCCACGTTTAAACAGTGACGAAGGAGTGTTATGTCGAGCAGTTTATTAATTTTTGGCTTTTAGATTTTATGCACTGTCAGAAATAACATATTTAATGTTTTTTGTTAAATATGATTCTTATGCAAAAAACTACAAAGAGAGAAAGTTTTTGAAGAGCGGAATAAACAATTTTGTTGTTTAAAGAGGAGAAAAGATGCAGAAGGACAAGAATTTTTCTTTTAGTACTTCTTCTTCTAGTGAGAATTTTATCTCCATAGATCAAACAAGTTCAATAGAAACCTTCTGTGAAATAGCTAATCTATTGTCAGTGTCAATTTTGTTTTTCGAAAATATTACAATTAGTGAAAGAAATACAATGATAAAGAATATAGAAGGACGCCCGTACAATGTTTTTTCTCCAAGTTTTGTCTATAAGCAACTCAAGAATGAACATATTAGCAATGAGAAAATCAAAGAGGGATTCAACAAATTTCTGATAGCAGAAGAAAATAATTCAATAATTGTAGCTACTAGAAAAACGTTATCTGAATCAACAAAGGATGAATTGATGCGTGCTCTTTCTAAGAACAGAGGGCAGTATGAGATTATTTCAGTTAATAGTGATAATAGAGATTTATTGAAATGGGTTGCTCACGATAGAAGACTAGATTACATAAGTATAGACTTACAAGGAAAACCTTCTATCATAGATAATGCTCTATGCTCTCTGGTAAAACAAAACAGTAAATGTTTTGAAATTATTCTATCCCCCCTACTTTTTTCTGATACTAATAAGGATTTTAGTAGTATAGTCAGAACTGGTAAGAAAATTATGAAATTATTATTATCATACAACGTACCATTCATCTTTACTATGTGCCCTCAGACTCCTTTACAAATGAGATCAGGTAAACAGCTTAGATATATTGGTGAATTGTTAGGAGTGCCTTTCAACAAATCTAAATTTGCAGTGTTTGATTATCAATTGTCCTCTTTAGTAGATAATACAGTAAAGCTACATGAAAATTACGTCTTTGAAGGAGTTAAGGAGGTTTCTGGATAATGGTTACCATTGATAGAGATAGATATGTGGTTTTTAAAATCCTCCCCGATGACACAAAAACCGAAATTGTGGATTTGAAGAGAAATATCTGGTCAATGTATCAAAGATTGTTTGGTCTAGATGGTACAACTGACGCTGGATTATTCTTTGAAGATTATGATGTTGAGAAAAGAATAGGCTTAGTTCGTTGTAGCAGTAAATCTCTGTCTTATATGATGATATCCCTAGCAATGATTACAGAAATTGATGGTACAGAAATCTTGATCCTTCCCTTATTCGTAACAGGTTTAATTAATAAGGCTAAAAAATACGCTTCAGCACTTAGTAGTTCTAACCATAATGTTGATTAAATAATAACTGTGTTCTCTTTTAGAATGATAAATAAAGAAGACTCTAATAATATTAATGATGTACAAAGACCTTCTTGGGATAGTTATTTCATTCAAGTTGCAGAGATTGTAAAAACAAGATCACCTTGTATAAAAAGGCAAGTTGGTGCGGTTTTAGTTAATGATAAGCGGCAAATTGTTTCAACAGGATATAATGGGGTTCCAAGAGGTATAAAGCATTGTACAAAAGCAGATTGTGCAAAACTCTATTTAGAATCTGGTGAAAAAAATGAGTTGTGTCCTGCAGTACATGCGGAATTAAATGCAATTTTGCAGGCAGCTACAGCTGGTTTTAATCCTGAAGGTACTACTCTTTATACCACAACAAGACCCTGCAGCAGTTGTACAATGGCTATCATAAATGTGGGAATAAAAAGAGTTGTTTTTGTTGAAGATTATTCAGATCCAATTCTGCGTTCAGGTTGGTTAGATACTCCTGATGTAATATTTGACAAATATCTTAAAAAATAAGTTACTGTTAAAAATCAAACCCATCTTTGTTCTCTTAATATTTTCTTAGTTCTCTGATCGTAACACTGTAAATTCTGTTACTTTTTTATATTCTGCATTTCTGCTTGCTTCCATTAATCTTCTAAAAGATTGCAAAACCTCCCTACTATAAAATTCCAACAATTTACTATTCTCTGTTTCATTCAAACCTTGTTGATTAATTAGAATTGAAAGGTCTCCATTTTGATATATATGTTTAGGAAAATCCTCATCTTCTAATTCTTTCCTCGTTTCTTTAGATATCTCCCCCCTTATTATTTCATCTTTGTTCAGATCCAGAACATGGTTTGAATTTATTGTTATATAGTGCCTTGCTTGCATCGGTTTAACAGGTTTCACCGATAATTGAATTGTTTTTGTTACATTTAGATTTTTATCTAGAAAATAGATCTGTTTATCCTCACCTATAGTTATTAAACGATTCTCATAGTAATTAATAGAAAGGGGAGTTTTATTGTGAATCTTCCTCTTAATGACATTCTTTAGATCAGTATTATCTAATAATTGAATTTCACCATTACTGAAGGCTACTGCAAGAAAATCTGGTGCTACACAAGAACCTGAGATTGGTATTATTTTCGGTAGTGTTTTAATAATCTCAAGCTTATGATTAAGAGATACAATCTCCCCTGATTCCGTACCTATAATTAATAATCCATCAGTTGATTGCTTTAACGATAAAGGACGAGATGGGAGTTTTAATACCTTAATAGGCGACCCAGTTTCTATATCTGAAATCACAACTGTAGAATCTAAGGAAATTGTGATTAGTTTATTTTCATGAAACTCAACCCCAGTTATGTGTTTGCTATGAAGAAAGAAAATTTCAGATAATTTTCCATTATCCTTTCTCCAGAAAGATACTAAACCGAATTGATGTCCCAAGATGAAGAAATCATCATTTGTAGTACAAACAGTTGAAGGAATCCCATACCTTCTAGCCATATTAAAAAGGATAGTATGGGGATCTTGGTTCGCAAAATCTTTAATGTATTTACTAGCTTTTTTTATTGCTCTAATCAGTTTCTTCTTGACTATTGCATTGTGTTTGAATTTGGAAAAATCTTCTGCTTTAAGAATAGAAATTAATCCATATTGATCTGTAATTATAATTAAATCATCACAAAGAAAGAATCTCTCCATGCCTGGAATTTTTATTCGTATCTCTTCTAACAATTTACCGTTCTTGAATTTCCATTTCTTAAGCATATGATCCCTACTTGCACTAATAACATAGTTCTTCCAAGGTTTTGCCCCTATGATTGCCGAAGAATGTGCTCTTTTAGAAAAAATCAACGAGAAATCCTTTAGAGACCAAAGCTTTAGTTCTAAAGCATTGGAAGCGGTGACCAAAATCTCTTCATCATTTAGTTTCTGAATATCATTAATTGAGAATTTGTGAGCGTATATACATCCTATTTCTTCATTGAGATTAGAGTCCCAAATACAAATTCTCCCATCTTTCCCACCCGTAAAAATGTAGTCTTCTACCTCTTCTATTCTTACAACACCTTTAAGATGTCCAGGTTGATGATATAGGACTTCAATATGTTCAGTTTCTTTATTACTCACAATATTTATTGAATCAGTTAGTAATTAAGATTTTACATCAAAGTGTGTAGAATAGAAAATAAGAGTTAATGATTCGTAGAATTTTTTGTAAAGATTTTGGCTCATTTCGTCGTGAGAACATCACAATGTCAGTCTGGGACGGTTAAATCATCGCCATTTAATATTAAATTTTTCAGTTTTTATCTGTTACCGTTTAAGAGATGTGAAATATCAATATTCGTTTCAAAAGGAAAAAGCTATATAGGCACAATGCCTATTGAAACTTTATATCCATCAAATTCCCATTCTTTAACATGACCTTCGGTTGGTTTTTCTTCTCTAAGCTCAGTACTTAGTGTTTCACTCATTATGAAATCCCTGAACTCTTCAAGTGCATCAGATCCGAATTCATCAGCTTTGATTGTTAATTGTATGTTTTGTGTATATTCGAGATCCAACTCTTTTCTCATTGTCTGAATACGTCGAACAATATCTCTCACATAACCTTCTCGTTTTAGTTCTTCAGTTATTGTTGTATTAAATAGAAGGAGATATCCTTCTGATTCTTCTCCAGTAAATCCTTCAAGAACCTCTATTTTGTAATTAACATCTTCTGGTGTCAACGTATATTTCTTATCATCAATGTTCAAAGTGACATCTTTTCCTTCTGATAACAGTTTAACATAATCGCTTGCGGTTTGCGCATCCAACTGACTTAACTGCGTTCTGATTTCGTTAATCTCTGATTTTACTTTAGGTGCTAGAACCTTGAAATTGGGAGTTATTTGATATTTAACAAGTTCATCTGAAGTCTCTTGCAAAGAAACTTTCTTGATATTAAGTTCTTCTTTGAGCACATCGTTGTATTTCTCTATCAATTTTTCCTTACCAATTGGAGCTATTATAACTAGCTCTGACAGAGGTTGTCTTAGTTTTATATTTGCAGCTGATCTGATACTTCTTCCAGTAGTTACGAGTGATAGTACGGCATTCATATCTTTGGATAATTCTGAATCGGTTTGCTTTTTGTTAAATGAAGGGTACAAACACAAATGAACACTTTCAGGTTCATCTGGATTCAATCTTTTCACGAGATTCTGGAATAATTGTTCCGATATGAATGGTAAAAATGGTGCAAGTATTTTTGACATTGTCACCAAAACCTCATAGGTTGTTATATAAGCAGATTTCTTATCTAAATCTAGATCATCTTTCCAAAATCGACGACGAGATTGACGCAAATACCAGTTGCTGAATTTATCTATTACAAACTTTTCAAAAGCTTCAACTGCTATATGTACTGTCATATTTTCAAGAGCTTCATTTATTGCTACTATCAGATAGTTTACTTCACTTATCAGCCATTTATCGAGCTCTGGTCTATCTTTTAGTGGGACGTAGAAAGTTTCTTTATTGAACTGATCCACATTCGAATTAGAAACAAAGAAACTATAACTATTCCAAAGAGTTAGTATGAACTTCTTCATTGTTTCGTATATCTGGTTTGCATCTACTCGTATACTGTTCCATGTAGGATATGAAAAAAGGAACCATCGTACTGCATCTGCTCCATATTCTGGGATAACGTCATTAGCAAAGATAACATTTCCCTTACTTTTACTCATTTTCTTGCCTTTCTCATCAAGTGTATGCCCCATAGACAAACAGCTCTTGTAAGCTGGTTTATCAAACAGAACTGTACTTATAGCAAGTAGAGTGTAGAACCAACCACGTGTTTGATCAATAGCTTCGGTTATGAAATCATAGGGGAAGTGTTCATTGAATAATTCTTTATTCTCAAATGGATAATGATATTGAGCAAACGGTGCGCTTCCTGCATCATACCAGCAGTCAACAACATAAGGAACTCGTTTACTTATTTCCTCGCATTCTGAACATTTGAATTTTATTTTATCTACCCACGGTATATGTAAACTGAAATCATCAGGCAACGGTTTTCCATACAGAGTTTTTAGTTCCTCTAAACTACCAACTACTGTTCTATGCCCATTTTCACATATCCAGATTGGTAATGGAGTTCCCCAAAACCTGTTTCTTGAGAGAGCCCAATCTCTAGCCTCTTTTATGAAATTACCGAACCTTCCTTCTTTAAGATGAACAGGTTGCCAGCGTATCTGATTATTATTTGCGACTAGCTGTTCTCTCATTTTAGACATTTCTATGAACCAGGTTTCAGTTGAATAATAAAGCAAAGGACCATCACATCGATAGCAGAAGGGGTAAATGTGCTTGTAAGTACCTTTCTTGAATAGTAATCCTCTCTCTTCAAGATTTTTCATAATTTTGGTGTCTGCTTTTTTAACGAACAAACCTGAAAAATCTGTAATCTCTTCGGAGAAGGTACCGTCTTCTAGAACTGGGTTCATTGCAGGAAGTCCATATTTCTTTCCTATTTCTGCATCATCTTCTCCAAAAGCAGGAGCTGAATGAACTATACCTGTACCTTCTTCTGTGGTCACATAATTTGCAAGAGCTACGTAAAAAGCTTCTTCTTTAGGAACAATATAAGGGAATAGTTGTTCGTATTTATTGTATTCAAGATCTTTTCCTTTAAATCTTTGAAGCACTATATAATCACCTAATAAATTTTCTGCTATAGTTTCAGCTAAGATGAGTTTCTCTCCATTATATTCCACATGAACATAATCTACATCTGGATGTAGAGTCAAACAAACATTTGATATCAAAGTCCATGGAGTAGTTGTCCATGCTAAATAATATGTGTCCTCGAAATCTAATGACTTAAATTTCACATGTACTGAAGGATCTGTAGTTTCCATCATTCCCTGTCCAACTTCTGCTTGTGATAATGGTGTTCCGCATCTTGGACAATAGGGAACGACTTTGTAACCTAAATATATCAATCCTTTATTGTATATCTCTTTCAAAGACCACCATACGCTCTCCACGTAATCTTCTTCCATAGTAACGTAAGGGTTGTCAAGATCAAGCCAGAAACCAATTCTCTTGGACATATCATGCCATTCTTTAACATATTTGAATACAGATTTTCTACAAGCTTCATTGAATTTGACTATTCCATATTCCTCTATTTGGGATTTATCACTGAAACCTAATTCTTTTTCGACTTCTAGTTCAACAGGAAGTCCATGACAATCCCATCCTGCTATCCATGGAACAATGTTATATCCATGCATTGATTTGTGTCGCAAGAAAACATCTTTGATAGCTCGTGTCAAAGCATGACCGATATGGGGAAGACCATTTGCTGTTGGGGGACCTTCTAACCATCTGAAAAGAGGTCCTTCTTGTCGTAGTTTTCTAACTTTCTCAAAGATCTTCTTCTTTTCCCAGAATTCTAATATCTTTTCTTCTTCTTCTGTAAAAACAGGCAATGCCTTAACAGATTCAAATATTTGATTCTTATTTTCCAAAATAATATACTCCAAAATTTTTGTTACTAACTTGATGAGGCACGCTATGATGGTATTTTAAAAGAGTCTCTTTATTAGCGAATTTCGCGATCCATCCTTATTCCTCATGTAACTACTCTTTTTAGCCCTTCCCAACTTAAAAACTTTCTGTCATAAGATAGTGGAAACATTGTGTTTCTAATTTAGTATATTTTTATCAATTAGAAATTCCTTGAAATTGACACCTTTAGTAAAAGCTCTCATCTTCATTGCTAATTTTATAATATTGGCTGCAGATGTTATTGAAACCTTACCATGAAAGAGCTCTTCTTTATCTAATCTGATGAAGAACATGTTATTCTTATGATCGAATCTTTCATCAAATTCAATCCCTAACTTTGTTTTTTCTTCATTGGGGATGATAGATGAAAAATTTCTAAGAATTTTTTCAATAGTGTTAGCTTTAGTAAAAGAGATATTAACAAAATCAATTGGATTCTGATACCCTCCTTCAAGCTCATCAATGTTAACTTCCATTTGTTCTAAGATTTCATTTGGAATAATATTACTTAATGATTCCATGTTTTTTTCAAAATCTTCAGTAGCATGTACAGAAAAACTAATCACAAGTTTGGTAATTGTTATATCCATCCTACAACCTCTTGAGAATAGAAAAAAGAAGAAAAACTAGTTTCCTCTACGTTTGTGTCTTCTTAGTGAAGGCCTATTTTTCTCTGCTCCAAACCCTCTGTTACGGAGACCTCTTGCTTTTCTACCTGAACTTGTCAAACTTCTGTGTACTCTACCTCTATGTATAGGATTCTTCAAATAGAAAACATCATCTCCTCTATACTCTTTAATAGAAACCCAGCTTGTTCTAGGATCTTTTGCGATAACTGGGTGCTGTGGATCTATGAGTATAATTTCGAAGAATTTACTTCTTCCATCTTGACCAACCCAATAAGAATTCAGAACTTCCAAGTTACTATACTTACGAGCAACTCTTTCCTCTGCAATCAACTTGATGCTCTTCTTAGGAGTTATTTTTCTCACACCAAGATTTCTAGATTTTCTTCCTCTTACTGGTCTTTGTTTTCTCCTTCCACCTCTTCGGACACGAGCACGAACAACTACATAGCCTTGTTTGGCTCTGTATCCAAGGGCTCGAGCTCTATCAAGTCGTGTGGGTCTCTCAACTCGTTCAATAGCCCCCTCTCTTCTCCACTGAATGATTCTCTCTCTCATCAAAGCTTTAAACTCAGGAGAATTGCGATTCCTCCAAAACTCTCCAATATATCTATACATACTTTTTGTCATCTTAATCACCTAACGATTCCTTTCGACATCTCGTTGGTTAATCTCCCAAACAAAGTATTAGTTTTAAAATTTCCTATTTTGTTGTTTTTCAAGGAAGAAACCATATTGAAAATTCTTCCGAGAGTTTTTTGATTGGTTTTTATATCAAGAACACCATTATTATTGAGTTTAAGTGCCTAGTATACTAGAAAAACTTCGCATATTGGGAGAAGCAGCTAAATACGACTTATGCGCGTCAACAGCTTCTCCAAGGGCTCATACTCCTGGTTCAATAGGTCGAGCAGCTGCAAGCGGAGTTTGTCATTCCTTCCTTCCAGATGGACGATGCATTAGTCTTCTCAAGGTGTTGATTACAAATCAATGTATACATGATTGTGCTTACTGCGTAAATTCAACTTCAAACATGAAGGGAAAGAAGAGAGTTTCTACTTCTTTCAATCCAGAGGAATTGGCACAATTAACTATTGGATTTTATTTAAGAAATTATATTGAAGGATTGTTTATTAGTTCTGGAGTAGGAAAAAGTGCTGAATGTCAAGCGGAAATTATGCATGAAACACTTGAACTTCTCAGGTTGAAATACAAATTTGATGGCTATATACATGCTAAAGTTTTGCCTGGAATAAACTTAGATAATCTCAAACGCATAACAGAACTAGCTGACAGAGTAAGTATAAATGTTGAACTTCCAAATAAGAACCGTTTTGCAGAAACATGTTCAACTAAAGATTTTCAGAATGATATACTCAGAGTAACAAAATGGCTCCCTGATCTTCAATCTCAAGGACATATTCCAGCAGGATATACTACTCAATATGTAATAGGGGCTGCATCTGAAACTGACAAAGAGTTACTAGAAAGTATCTTTGAATTTTATACAACAAACTGGGATTTCAAAAGACAATACTACTCTACTTGTCTTCCAATAGATAATAAGCAAAAATCTTTTCCTCGTTCATTCTTTCAAAGAGAACATAGACTTTACCAGATAGATTGGTTACGAAGAATCTATAAATTTACTTCAAAAGAACTCATGACAATAGTTAATGACGAAGGATTCATTCCACTGAAGGAAGATCCAAAAATTACTCTAGCAAGAAGAAATCACGATTTATTTCCAATTGATATTAATGATTGTAAATATATGGATTTAATGAGGGTTCCAGGAATTGGTCAACTTTCAGCAACTAGAATTGTCAAATTGCAGAATCAAGGAGTTAAAATTACAAAAACCCAACAATTAAAGTCAATTGGAGTTGTTCTCAAGAGAGCTCTTCCATTTCTTACAATAGGAGAAAAAACTCAGCTAACATTAGATAATTTTACGAAAACTATAGGGAAGTGAAAAAGACGTCATTTATATGTGATCGCTCAGCAAAAGAATATTTTCAAGCAGCTTGCTTACACATAAAAACCACCGAGGATTTTGTCCTCAAAGCTAATGAATTATATCAATCAAGTCCACATGAGATAACAACAGGATGCACTATATTGGGCAAGCTGATAAAAAGAAGAGCAAACGCAGTTCTGCGTGAAATCCATCAACTGTCAGCTTATATTAGATTAAAACCATTACCTGAAATGCTTCTTCTAGGAAAATGTCACCCTGAACATAAAACAGGGCATTTAATAGCGAAATCTCTTGCAAAGAGATTTGGTAATTTCATCATCCTAGTTATCACTCCAAGTGATAATCATCTTGCTACTGAAAGAACAGATATCTCAAACATACCTGAATTCAAAGAGCAAAATGAAAAAATCCTAATAAATCAAATACGTGAATTTACCGATAAAACTCTTACCGAACGATTACCTGTAGAGTTTTTACTAGAGAACGGTGATTTTCTCTGGGAACAATATTATGAAACGCAGTTTTTAGAGCAGAGATTGAATACACGATTGTTTCATCGTTTCATTCCAAAATATGTTATGAAGAAAGCTAATATGGATATTGAGAAGAAATTCTATGAAGATGTTTTGGAAAAGCCTGAAGAGACAAGAACACTTGATAGTTTTTTCAAAAAGAATGCTATTGTAAAATGATTATAAGTCAGAAAGAAAACTTCAAAAGCCATTGTACGGACTGATTTTTGGTTACTATGTCATCTTTTGGTATATATCAAATTGGAACTGTAAAAATTGAACAAGAAGCGTGTTTTATAGAGATTCATCAATCTTATCTTTCTGGTTTAAGACATATTGAGAATTTTAGTCACATCTTTGTTTTATGGTGGATTTCTATGAGAGACAATCCTCAAGACAGGTCACAGTTATTAGCATATCCTCCTAAATTAGGAGAAGAAATAGAAACAGGAGTATTTTCCTGTAGGAGTCCCTCTAGACCTAATCCTATAGGATTGACAAAAGTTAAACTGATTAAAGTAGAAAATAACCGACTTTACATTGATAGAATTGATGCAATTGATGGGACTCCTGTAGTTGATATTAAACCATATCTACCTGGAGACACAACTAAAGTTGAAGAATTAAGACTTCCTGAATGGTTTAATCATCTGAAAGATTAAGTACGATAAACTTAATTTTCCACTTCTTTTATTTTTTGCATTCAATTTTTTTTGTTGAAGAAAATTCCGAGCTCAAAACCAAACTAGAGTATTTTAAGCAGGAACAAAATACTTTCCTTCTGCTTTTTGCTTTTTATCTAGTTGAGAGTCCTTTTTGTTAACTCTGGGTCTGAGTGTTCGTGGATCTTGTCTGAAAGTTATATCCATTTTTCTAAGAAAAGCATTCATTCCATATTGCATCGATCCTATTGAGCTACTACGACCCTTTACACTTGGTTGTCCATCAAAAATAATTAGTCTGTCTGAAGTGAAATTAAGCATCATAACATCATGCTCTACAACTAAAGCAGGCATTTCATAGTGAGAAACTACTCTCTTAATTACTTTCGCAACATTCACTCTATCTTCAGATGATATGTATGCTGAAGGTTCATCCAGAAGATAAAGATGAGCCCTTCTACCCAAACAAGCAGCTATAGACACTTTCTGAAGTTCCCCTCCTGAAAGATCCCTTAATTGTGAATCAAGTAGTTTGGAAAACTTAAGTGGTTCAACTATCTCTGTTTTATGCCAACCACTTGATAGCATTACGGGGTTTATCTCTCTAAGATATTCCTCTACTGTTTGCTCTGATTCAGTGTATAGATATTGGGGTTTGTGACTAACCTTGAAAGATTCAATTTTCTCTTCTCTTTCTCGTTCTTCAGAGTCTTCTTCCTTCTTTGTAGCTATCTCAACTAAAAGTTCTACAGGTTCCGAAATTGTTGTAGGTTCAAGAACACCTGCAAGCATCTTTACAAAAGTTGTTTTTCCAATTCCATTTGGTCCAATAATGCCTATTACTTCTCCTTTATAGAGCTCTCCTCCTTTGGTAGACAATTCAAAACCATTGAATTTTTTTGTCATTTCACCATATCGTAGAGCTAGTCTATGGGATATTGCTTTATCTTCCATACTAGTTTTTTTGAAAATGATTGGTTGTGGTCTAAATCGCATGTTTTCTGATGGAATATAACCATCAAGAAAAACATTGATTCCTTCTCTTACAGCATGTGGATGGCTAACGATACCATAAACACCTGCTGCTCCATAGTAGATGAATATCTGATCACTCAGATAATCAAGCATTGCAAGATCATGTTCAACTACAATTAATGTGTGATTCGGTGATTTCATATCGTTAAGATATTGTGAAATTTTCACCCTCTCTTGCACATCTAAGTAAGATGTAGGTTCATCAAACAAATATACATCTGCTTCACGAACAACGGTTGCTGCAATTGCTAGTCTTTGTAACTCTCCCCCACTTAGTTTTGAGATATCTCTATCCCATACCTTTTCCAAGGAAAAAATTTCCTTTACCTCGTTCTTTAGATTTTTTTCATCCACTTTATTAATAAGATCTGAAACATTCCCTTTGATAGCTTTTGGTAATTTATCAACATTTTGCGGTTTTAGGATGATTCTTAATTCTTTGTTTGCTAGTTTCTCAAAGTAGTTCTGAATTTCCTTTCCTCTGAAATGCTCTAATATCTCTTCCCATTCAGGGGGCTGTTCAAACCTACCCAAATTAGGTGAGAAATTCCCTTGTAAGATGTTCAATGTGGTTGTTTTTCCGGAACCATTTTGTCCAACTAATCCTGTAACCCGTCCTAATTTTGGCATCGGTAATCTATGAAGTTTAAAACCATTAATGCTATATCTATGGGTTACTTCTTTATCTAACTCTTCAGGTAAGTTGACTACAGTTATACAATGAAAAGGGCATTTCTTAACACAAATTCCAACGCCTTCGCAGAGAGGTTCATGGATAACAGCTTTATTACTAGGGGGCTCAAATGATATTGTTTCTCTACCAGCTCTGACAGTGGGACATACCTTATAGCATAATTTTCCACATTTATCAGGTCTGCATTTATCGTGATTTATCACTGCAACTCTAGTCATTAAATCCATGGAAAAATGTTAATATAAAAATCTAGAGATGTTGAATTTTGTTTTAATAGAAAAGAGAATCTATAAATAGAACGCTGTGAAATACTTACAAGAAAGGTGTTAGGATATTATGACAGTTCCAGATAGCGTCTTAGCAAAAGAATATAGTCTTGTGATGGAAAGAGCTTATGCATTTGAACCAATCGCAGGGGATTTAACTAAATGGAGGGGTTTTGTTCCCGCTATTTCAGATGAAGGTGAAATATTAGTAGAAGTTGAAATCTATCTTACAGATACTTTTCCAGAAACTCCACCACAAGTGAAAATTATAACCCCTATAACACATCCAAATTTAACTCATGACAATTTTCTAGAAATGAGAATGCTTGCTAGATGGAGATCAAGTTATCATATTTTTCAAGTGATTGTGGAAACAATAAGGTTGTTTTCTAAAGTTCCTGCAAGAATGATTAAAGCTAAAGCAGAAGCAATAGACCCTCAGAATCAACTTACACCATTGACAAAACAAAAGGAACAATTGACAATTATTCTCGAAGAAAAAAAGAAGGAATTAAATGAAATATCAGCAAAGAAACCAAGCCAAGTAAGCAATAAGACATTACAACAAGAGAAACAAAAGCATATTGAAGATGAAATATTAAATGTAGAAAGTGAAATCTTTGCGATAGAACAACAATTTGAAGATTATGAAATTTCTAGCATTGAATTCGCTAAGAAGTTCTATATTCTAAAGAAAAGGTTATTCCTTTTAGAAGCTCAATCATAGTACGATTCATGAAGCACTACTTTTTTCGCTTTTGGTTTTCTTTTTCGTTTTCATTAGTCTCTTAGTAATGATATACCAAATAACTAACCAGATCCCCACAAACAAAAAACTCAATCCTACTTTTAAAGCAGCAAGCAAGAAATTTATACCTGGTTTGGTAGGAACTGCAGGAATATTAACAATTAATGCATTAATTAGAAAACAGATGCCTATAAATGATGCAAACACAAATGCTTCAAGTCCAATGATTTTTGATATTCTATTTGTTATTTTATAATATCTCATTATATCACCAACCAAATCAAAACTGCAGTTATCAGAGCAAATATCCCACTTATAAAGGTGAGAATACTGAAACTTTTAACAATGTCTTTCTCATGTAGAGGTTCTTTTTGAATAACCAAACCCACAAGTGTGATAGGAGCTTTCGAATCTCCAGTGGATTGTATTTTCCAATCATGAGTCATTTTCGTAGGTCTCACCATCTCTC
The DNA here is from genome assembly GCA_023135215.1 of Candidatus Heimdallarchaeota archaeon. The sequence goes on along the minus strand of JAGLTP010000691.1, from coordinate 14,206 downwards.
TTCTTTCCATCAACCCTCTAACACTACTAATTATGCCGAAAGAATTCATAATAAAAGGTATCATAGCGATAATCACAACAACTTCAAGCTGTCCAAGTACTGCTATTGCTCCTAGTGATGCACCAATAGCTAAACTCCCTGTATCTCCTGCAAAAACTTTAGCTGGATAACGGTTGAAAAACCAGAACGCAATTAGAGTTGCTATCATCATTAAGATGAATACATAAGTCAAATCAAGATTTTCGATTCCTCCTCGAAAGATTATCATATTGGCAAAGAACACTGCTACTAGTACTAAAATCGTAGCTAATGCCATTGAACCATTGAAGACATCTAACATGTTTACTGCATTCGAAGGAACCGCAATGATAAAAGGCAACAATACATAATAGACTATTGTTAATCTTGTTTTTCCTACAAATGGTAGGACTGGTTCTGGTGAAAACATTCCTGATGCAATAATTGGTACTGATGCTAATAGGAGCAACAAGGGTTTTAGTAATGCACTAAGTCTAATTAAATCATCAATCAATCCTATGATTCCTGCTATCAATACTGTTATGCAGAATATTCCTATTTTGAGTCTATCTACGTTATTATCAACTAGCAAAATCCCTACTATGGATGTAAGAATTATGGATAAGAGAATTATTACTCCACCCATTTCTGCAACTTTCGGTTTACTCTCCTTATGAATATCAATTCCAAAAATTCCTTTCTTTAGCATAAATCTTATGTGAAAAGGTAATACAATGAATGTGAGAATCAAAGGTATAAAAAATGTAATAATATATATCGCAATAGGCGGAATTGAAATAACCATTAAGCAAATCTTTGAGAACCATATTTGAAATTTCCGATTGCTGGAACTTTAAAGATCTTCTAATTTCTTCAAAGCTTTAAGAAGTTCTGCTTTATCACCGCTGACAGCCTCACCAAAAATCTCTGCTGATTTTCCTTCTTCTGGTACTGTGGCTTCTTCTTCAGTCTTAAGAACGGAAGGCTGAATTTCTGTTGCATCTGTGACCCCTTCTTTTTTAGGAGGCATAGGTATGCTTCCACTTACCTGTTTAGAAATGGGACTTACGTCTCTTTCAACATCTTCTGTAATTTGTGTTGCAGGCTTAGGTGCTGGTGGTGCTGGGATTTCAGTAGGAGGAGCAAATGGTGCAACTTTTGGAAGTTCTACTTCCTCAATTTTCTGTGTTGGTGGTGCTGAAGGAATTTCTGCTCTTGGAGTTGGAATAGATTCAGGTGTTGGTGGTGCGGGGATTGATGTTAAATCCTTCTCAGGATCTTCTGTCGGAATTTCAAATTCAGCAATTGCTTCAGCTTCTTCAGGTACTGGTGTTGGAACAGGTGCAGGTACTGCTGATGGAGCTTCTGCTGCTATATCTTTTATTGCTTGAACATCTGTGGGTTCAACTATAGTTTCATCATGAACACTTTTTGTTGCTTCTATGAGCAGTATTCGTTCATTTAAGCTATCCATTCTTTTTGTTAATTGCTCTATTTTGTTAACTAGATTTGCTGCATCTGTTGGTACTGCTTGAGTAGATGTACTTTGTCCCGATTGAGCTTCTAGTTTATCTAATCTCTCCCTTAATGATACTACAACATTATCATAATCTTTGAAACGTTCTTGAACTGCTGAAACAATGCTTTCAACCATGTTCTTTACCATGTTAATGGAACCAACAAGTGATTTGAATTCATCTTTCTTTGACATCTTGAATCTACAATTTACCATTATATTATGTGCATATAAAATCATTGCTAAAGGCTAGAAAGTGATTTTTCATAATCTCTGATTATCCATAATCTTTCTCGAAATTATTTGTTTTACCCAATCGCGATTTGTTCTATCAATGTTGTAAAGTTTTACATCTGGCCTGGTTTTAATTTCCTTAGTAAAAGAGTTATCTCTCATCATGATTGTTCCAAATACTTTTTGTTCTTCTAAACTATTTAATAAAAACTTCTTAAAATTAGGTGAGAACAACTCCATTTTACCAATTTCATCTATAACGATCATGCTATAAGATTTCTTTCTGATTTCTTCTTCCAATATCTTAACTATAGAATCAACATTTTCCACATAAACACAATATTTTCCCACTCTGTATTTACAGTATTTTTCTTTTTTTGATGCTAATAGCATGCTTGTACCAGATAAAGTTTCAACAGTAAATCCGTATCGACTACCCTCCTTTCGTAGCTCTTTTGTTACAAATCCAATAGCCCTCACTTTGAGTTCTTTCAAGATTTGAGTTATGAGAGTAGTTTTTCCAACCCCTGGTAAACCAGTAATTAGAATATTGTTCATTTGTTTACCACATCAGTATTGTGATTATCTATAGAATTTCTATATCTCAAACTTAAAAAGTCTTATAAATCTGGCACTTTAACTATCAATAAAACTGAACAATATTTACTAAGTTTACAAAAGTGTGAATGCTATGGTACGAGATCATGGCGCTATTACCGGAGACAAAAGAATTGATTTAAAAGGTAAGTCTCTTGTCCGATACCAAGCGCATGGAAGAAGGTTTGAATTGCTGGTTAATCCAGAATCAGCTTGGTTATTTTTACAGGGAGAAGAAATAGACCCCGATGATATTTTTGATACATTACAAGTTTATGAAAATGTTTCTCGTGGTCACAGATCTTCTGAAGATGATATTTTAGCTGTATTCGGGGAAGAAGCAAGTGAAAGAGATATTGCTTTGCGTATTTTAAAAGATGGTCAGCTTCAATTAACAGCTGAGCAAAGAAATGAAATATTGAAGGAAAAACGAGCAGAGATTGTTAATTTTATTCATATTCACTGTATTAATCCCAGAGAAAATACTCCTATACCTAAAGATAGGATTGATAAAGCAATAATGGATTTGGGAGTTAATATTGATTATAAGGAAGAAATTAAAATACAGGCTTTAGAAATTATTGATTTGCTTAAACCAATTATGCCTATCAGGCTTGAATCAGTAAAATTAGCCTTGAAAATTCCTCCAAGTTTTACAGGATCATTATATGGTTACGTTCTTTCATCCGGAAATTTAGTTCAAGAAGAATGGTTATCTGATGGCAGTTTGGTTGTTTTAGTTCAAATACCTTCTGGAACACAAGCAGATTTTTTGGAACAAATAACTTCTCGTACAAAAGGTAAAGCACAAGTTAAAGTGTTAGAAAGATTGTCAGAATAAACTTTAAAGGTCGAGAAAAATGTCTAAGATAGCATTAGAAAACCATGCAATAGTTATCCCTGGTGATATATTAGCTGAGGGAACTATACGATGTGGCGAGGGTGTTATAAAAAGAGGAAACTTCTATTATTCAACAGTTGTCGGTCTTTTTCAAGATAAAGGAGATTTTATTCAAGTAAAATCCTTGAAAGGAAAATATGTTCCTAGACCCGGAGATTTAGTAATTGGAAAAATAGTTGAAGTTGGGTTAACAAATTGGTTAATTGATATTGGTTCCCCTTATATTGCTGTACTACTAGCAAATAACGCTACTGAAAAGAAATTTGATCCCGTAAAAGATGATGCAAGAAGAATCTTCGATGTTGGTGATATAATTCTTACCAAAATAGCTAGTTTTGATAGAACTAGAGATCCCCAAGTTATCACAAATGAAAGAGGACTTGGAAAATTGAGAGGTGGCAGAATTATCGAAATTGAAGCTGCACATATACCTCGTGTAATTGGAAAGAGAGGTACAATGATTAACATGGTAAAGAGATTAACTAGAACACAGATTATAACCGGTCAAAATGGAAGAATCTGGATTCAAGGTAAGAAGAAAGAAGACGAACTGAAAGCAATAGAATCAATAAAGAAAATAGAATTAGAAGCTCATACACAAGGGTTAACCGATAGAATTCGAGACTTATTATCGGAAAATAATAATAATGAAATTAGGTGAAATTTATGGCAGGAGATGGAACTGTTCAACTAATAGATGAAAAAGGAAAAAGACTTGATGGTCGAAATTTCGATGAACTAAGACCAATAAGTATCAAAATAGGAGTATTAGAAAATGCGGATGGTTCTGCAGAAATCCGCATGGGAAAGAATATTATTATCGCTGCAGTTTATGGACCAAGGGAACTTCATCCTAAACACCGTGCTCTCCCTGATAGAGCATTAATTCAGTGTTTTTATAGGATGTCAACTTTCTCTGTTAATGATAGAAAAAGCCCTGCTCCATCTAGAAGAGAAAAAGAAATATCAATGATTATTAGTAATGCACTCACTTCCGTAGTGTTTACAGAAAAATATCCAAGAACAACAATTGATGTCTACCTTCAAGTGTTACAAGCAGATGGAGGTACCAGGTGTGCAAGTCTAACTGCTGCATCCGTAGCACTTGCTGATGCAGGGATTCCGATGAGGGGGCTGATTGCATCCGTAGCTGGTGGCTTAATTAATGATAAAGTTGTACTTGATCTTCATGATATAGAAGATCAAAAGGGTTCTGGGGATGTACCAGTTGGTTATTGCCCAGTTCTAGATGAGATATCACTAGTCCAATTGGATGGTGTATTTACTTTTGAGCAATTTGAAGAATGTTTAAAGCTTTCAATCAAAGGCGCTACTGAAATTTACGATATTCAAAAGAAAGCACTACAAGACAAATACGCGGCAATAAGAGCAGAAGTGTCTGTAGATGTAAAGGAAACAAAAAAAGAAGAAAAACCAAAAGCGGTTAAAGAAGAACCCAAGGAAGAGCCCAAAGTGGCTCCCAAACCTGAAATCAAAGCTAAACCCAAAGAGGAACCTAAAACTGAACCTAAGGAAGAACCCAAACCCGAGGTTAAAGACGAAAAGGAGGCTAAATAAATGGGCGACGATTTTGTTATAAGTGAAATTGAAAAAGATTACATTAAATCCTTACTGGAACAAAAGAAAAGAATAGATGGTAGAGAATTCAATCAAGCACGAAGTGTTGAACTTGAAATTAACCTTGTTCAAAAGGCAGAAGGTTCTGCAATTGTTAACTTAGGAGGATCTAAATTAATTGTAGGTATAAAGGCACTATTAGGTTCTCCATTCCCTGATACTCCAGATACTGGAGTTATCACCACAACCGCAGAATTATCACCAATAGCTTCTCCCTATTTTGAGAGTGGACCTCCAAGTAGTGCTGCAATTGAACTAGCACGTGTAACAGATAGAGCTATTAGAGAATCTCATTGTGTGGATTTATCTAAATTATGTGTTATACCAAAAAAATCCGTGTGGATTCTATTCATAGATTTCTACATTCTTAATCATGATGGCAATTTATTCGATGCTGCAGTAATTGGTGCTGTAGCTGCTCTTGCAACTACAAAGATTCCCAAAGTAAAAATACTTGAAAATGATGAAGTGGAAATCCTAGAAGAAGTAGAACCCTTGAAAATTGATCATTATCCTATTTCCGTAACCTCATACAAAATTGGAGAGAATAATATAATTGATGCCAATTTCAAAGAAGAAAGAGTTAGTGAAGCAAGAGTAACTGTAGGATTTGATGAAGAAGACCGAATTGTATCTATACAAAAAGGTGCAACAGGAGTCTATAAAACTGATGAACTCTTATCTGTCATTAAAGAATCTTTGAATGTATCGAAAACTTTAAGGAAAGAGCTGATGAAAGCGCTTTCGTAAGAAAAAAGGTGAGAATAATGGGCAAAACAAAGAAAGTAGGTTCCACCGGTCGATTTGGTGCTCGTTATGGTAGTACAATAAGAAAAAGAGTCAGAGAAATAGAGGAAAAAAGTAAAGCAATTTACAAATGCCCAATTTGTTACATGCGAACCTTGAAACGATCTGGTCTTGGTATTTGGGAGTGCTCAAAATGTGGAGAAAAACTTACTGGGGGAGCTTGGGAACCTAATACTAGTGCTGGAAGAAGTATTACACGTAGAGTTACACGTATAGCTGAAGGATTAAAGGATGAAGAATAACACTCCTTTTCTTTTATTATTTTTAAAATAGTTTACAATCCCTACATTTAATTGTGGTTAATTTTTGTTTGATTATATGAGTAGAATTGGATTTACTACTTCACGTTCACCAGCAAACAAGACTCGTTCATTCGTACATGATATTATAGGCGTTGTTCCTCAATCTCAGAGGGTTGTGAGAGGATCTTCTAAGCTTCTTATGTGTATCACTGGGATGAAGAATAGAGGATTTGAAACAGCTGTTATCATTCATTCTGTTAAAGGGAATCCAAATTTCGTGAGAATATTTGATTTGAAGACAGAACCACAAGAAATTCCTTATGCTGTTAAAATCAGGGGAATTACTTTATCAAGAGAATATCAACAAAAACAGAGAAATAGGAAGCCAGCTTTTGCAGTGCTAATCTCTTCTTTGAAGAATCCTGAAGAGGAGAATATAATTAGAAGATTGTTAGGGATTACTCAGGAGAATATTGAGAAAATCAAAGGAAAAGAGTATGTAACAGTGTACGCAGATTATATTGACGAAGAACAAAAGATTATTTTTATTGAATTTCTCAATAGTCTCAATAAACAAGTTGGCCCAAGATTGAAAATAAGAGTAATACCAAGAGAACCTGAAGATTTATTGATTTAATTGTAAAAAAGTGCGAAAAAAGATGAAGAGTTCTAAAATAAAGAGACTTGAGATTGATTTTGAATTCAAGATGGAAAATGAAAAAATGAGCAATTTACTATATGAAACTTTGAATTTAGAATCTAAATATAATCCTAATGACCGAGTAATAACTAGTTTAGAAGTTCACGAGAACGTTTTAATATTAAAAATTGATGCAATGGATTCAATTTCAGCAAGGGCAGCAATAAATTCATATCTAAAATGGATCAATCTTTCAATTCAACTCATTAATCAAATTGAAACAGATTAGAATTTTGAAATTATTATTTCTTTCTCAATTTAAACAATGTTAGCTTTCTTTAGTCGTCTTTGTATCACAGGTTTAATGAGTAGTTTTCTAGTTGAAACCTTCACATAAAGTGGTTTCTTGAAATATTTAGCTACTTTTCTATACGAATCAATCGTACTCCATACACTGGGATACGCATCAATCTCATTCACTATTATTTTATTGAACTTTCTTCGTTTAATTTCTTGCAGGATATTTTCGATTGGCATAATACCAGCTCCAAAGGAATAATGTGAATCTTCATTTTTTGTACAATCAGATAAATGTATTTCTTCAAGCTCATCAAAAGGCATTTTATCAAGTAGGTTCATATAATCCTCTAGCCCATTCCTCAAAAAAGAGTGGGCAACATCAAACAGCCATCCTTTTAGTTGATCCCCAAGTTCATCCTTAAATTGCACATAAAGATTTTCAAACTCTTCATCAGAATAATTCTGAATGTTCTCAACAACTAGTTTTATGTTCACTTGTTTTAGATTCTCAACTAAGGTTTCAAAATTACCCCTTTCCTCAACCGGATGAAAAACCCCCAGAATGAGATGAAGGTCATCAGAATGTTTGTTGATTAATTTTATTATATCTCCTATCTCTTTCTCTTTGTCAGGATAAGCAAAATCATATCCTTCAATACCTGCTACAGGTAAATGATAAGTTGTTTTCATCTTCCCTAGTGCTTTTATTATTTTATCAATGTTCTTGAAACTAGTTCCTTTTGGATTAATTTCACATGATTCTATACCTAAAAGATTAGCAAATCGAACTAAATGCTCACATCCCAGCCCCTCATACGCTTGTACTGTCTGACCAATAAGCACCATGCTTTTTGTTGATAAAGAGAAATATATAAACCAATCCCTTAGAATTACATGAATAGTAATGAAACATCCAACCAGAGCTTTAGTAAGAAAACCTAGTGACACTTACAAAGAATGCGTATCTTCTCACCCTTTACACCACACTGTAGATATACATAAAGCCAGAGAACAACACAATAAATATTGTAAAACATTATCGGAATTAGGACTGGAAATAATAGAGCTTCCAATAAAAAATGATTTTCCAGATTCATGTTTTGTCGAAGACAATGCTGTTGTCCATCAGAGTAGAGCATTGATCACCCGAATGGGGGAAGAAAGTAGAAGAGGGGAAGATGTTGATGTAGAGGATGTATTAAAACAACATCTTGCTGTAAAAAGAGCCGTTGTTCCTGCTACAATTGAAGGAGGCGATATAATTCATTTACCTGACAGATTAATATGCGGAATTACTCAACGGACAAACAATCATGGTGTTAATCAGATGATGGAGTGGTTGGATGTTAAAGTTGATACAATTACGAATCCTGATATAGTTCATTTGAAAAGCTACATGAAATATCTTGGTAAAGAAACAATGATTACAACAGAGGAATATAGAAATCATCCTCTCCTTAAGAATTTGAGCTTGCTAATTGTGCCAAAAGAAGAAAGTTATTCTGTTAATTGTTTAGCGATTGGAGATGCAGTAGTTATGTCCAATAGATTCTCCAATACGCATGAAATGGTGAAATCTGCAGGATACGAAGTCATTACTCTTAATATGAGTGAATTCGAGAAATGTCAGGCATCATTAACCTGTCTATCTATTATTTTCTAATTAATTAGATCATTAAAGACTAAAATGTGAATGCAAAAATCTAAATAGTTTCATTGACAAAATTACTTGATTTACATGTTCCTTAAGAGATTCTTCAAATCAATTATTGGTTTTATTACATGTACTGCTGTTGTTGTTCTGTTACTTTATATTATTTGGCCAACTATAGATATGGTAGAATTACTCGCATTAAATGATAATATGAAGGCAGACCATGGAACAGGAGGTCATTTTTGGGTAATTTTACTCATGCTGCTAGTAGTAAACATGTTCTTGAAAATTGGTATTCCTTTACCAGATATTTTGTCTTCGTATAGTATTGATAATCAATTTGGAAATCCAAGAATGTATATCCTTATAATATTCATCTGGTTAGTTGGTTCTTTTGCTGGAGGATTAGCCTCTCGAGGAGGACTTAGATCAGGTGCATGGTCTTCTATATTATCCTTCTTATTTCTTGATTTTATATTCGCAACAATGACAGCATCAATGGGTTTATCCTTTTTAGGTTTAAGTGGTTTCACACTTTTCATCGTTACATTTCTAGCAACATTAGTTCTGGGTTCATTTATCTTCATACCAATAATAGGATTAGTTGGAGGAATTACGGGGGGAATTTTGGGTAAAATGCTCTTCAGAAAAGAAAAAAAATCGAAAGATCAGGAAGAAGAGTAACCATAAATTTCTCCAGACACACATTTTTTATATTGAAATAGAAAAATTGTATTTGAACGTAATGGCAATGCAGAGTAAAACCCAAACTATTCCATGGGTAGAGAAGTACCGTCCTGAAACTTTCAAGGATTTTGTTGGTAATAGGGAAGAAGTAAGGAAACTAGAAAACTGGTTAAAGACATGGAATCAGCAAAGAAAGAAAGCTGTATTGCTAGCTGGTCCTGCAGGTGTAGGTAAAACAAGCGTGGTTTACTACCTAATCAAGAAATACAACTATGAGTTTGTAGAAGTAAATGCGAGCGATAAGAGAAATAAAAAAGCAGTAGAGATGCTTGTAGGCAAATCATCTACTGAAGGAACTGTCCTACAGGGTGCAAGAGTTCGTAAACTAATTCTTGTAGATGAGGCTGATGGGTTATTTGGAAATGCAGATAGGGGAGGAGGTCAAGCACTTGGAAGAGCTGTAAAAGCGACAAGAACTCCAATTATTTGTACGGCAAACGATCCTTCAGCGTCAGCATTAAAAGCTGCAAAACGAAATATGCTTGTAATTGAGTTCAAAAGTCTGAAAGATGAAGAAATTCTCACTCTTCTCAAACTAATAAAAGAGAAAGAAAATTTGAGTGTTAGTGAGGATATCCTCTTAGCAATAACAGAGAATAGCGGGGGAGATGCTCGTTCTGCTATTAATGATTTGGAGGGTGTATCTGTTGTGGGTATCAAAGAAGTAACATTTTCTCCTCGAAACCAAGAAAAGAGCTTAGATACAGCTCTAATTAATATTTTCCAGGCAAACGATTATCAATCTGCAAAGAGAGCTATAGATGGTCTTGATGTTGATTATAGAGAACTACTGATGTATGTTTTCGAGCATGCTTACAAACAAGCAAGCACAAACACAGAATTATTCAATATGTACGAGTTAATCGCTGAAGCTGATATGTATTTATCTCATTGTTATAAAAAACAAGATTGGAAATTTCTCAAATATTTCTTTACATTTATATCCTCCGTAGGTCTAGTCAAAAGCTCTCCTTTCAAATATACAAAATTTGGCTTCCCTGGATATTGGGCACTTATGGGGAGACTTAGAGGTAAGAATGCTAAGATCAATGCCATAGCAAAAAAAAGTATTAGGTACTTACATTGCTCTCAGAGGATTTTTGTTAAGGAGATTTATCCATATCTGAGAATTATTTTCAATTCAGACCCTAAGATGGCTGGAGGGATAGCAGCCTTTCTTCAATTTGATGAAGAGAACATAAGTTTTCTTACAAATGATTCAAACAAGCTAATAAAGGAAATAATGAAACATAAAGAGGTAGAATATGTTCAGATGGCTGAACAATGGATGACAAAAGCTAAGGAAACAGAAATGACTGTGTTTGATTTCATTAAAAAGAGTAAAACTAAGAAACCAAAAGCACAAGTTAAGGATAAGAAAACTGTTGCGAAAGAAAAGAAACAAGAAGAAACTACTACTTCGGAAAAAAAAGAAACTAAAGTAAAGAAAGATAAAATTCCGGAAAGTAAGAATAAAAATAAAAAGAGTTCTCAGGCTTCTTTAGAGAAATATATGGAAAAATAGGATATTATTTCTCGTCTTTTGATTTTGTAATCTGTTCTCCGAGAGGAAAAATCATTCCAGACGATAAAAGAAATTGAAGCATTTTTTTAAAGTTGGAAACATGATATGATTCCTGATTTAATTTCTTTCTAACCATGCGGTTAATCATTAAATAATCAAGGCTTTTTCTGACATCTGCTTCTCTGATTCCAGTTACTTCAATAAGCTCATCTAAACTCATACCTTCTTCGTATAAACTTAAGGAAACTGCAACGACACCTATATTCACTCTATCTATAACATCATCAGGCAATTCAGCGTCAGTTTCTGGTTTTTCTTTGTTCAATGAAAATCTCCTCTTAATAATTTTCATGTTTTAATATTAGAGAAAAATAAGCTTCTACGAGAGATGGGGGGATTCCTATATCTTTTAATCTTTTACTTATTTCTTTCACATTCATAGTCTCTCGCATTTGATTATACAAATATGCAACAAATTCACCATATTCCCAAGGGTAAACTACCCAGGATTGAGTTTCTCTGATATAGTAATCAGGTTTGAGAATACTATGTTTTTTATAATACAAAGTTGCTGTTCTAATCTCTTTAGGATTCTTGTTCTTTACATGTTCCACTGCTGCAATTAGACTTTTTCCTGAATCTGCTACATCATCTACTACAAGTACTACTTTATTCTCAACATCCTCTGAAATTTCTTGAGTGATTATTGGGTCATCAGAAACTCTAGAAGTATTATCATAGAATTCGATTTTAATGTTCGCTGTTCTCTTATTTCCGTAAAAATCAGCTAACAATCTGGCTGGTATCCATCCTCCTCGAGCAATTCCAACAATTACATCTGGAAAAAACTCATCATCAGTGATTTTTTCAAATAAGTAAAACGTCATCTGGTAACTCTGATCCCATGAAACGATTTCATAGTCTACCATCAATAACCACAACTGGGATTTAATTGTCGTTTGTTAAAAAGATTCTTAAAGATGCTAAAGAGCTGTTATTTACAAAAGGTTAATAATTTGAAATCCTCCTAGAATTTTGAATTAATAAATAGGTGAAAAAATGTCTTTTATTGAAAGATTACAACTAAATCCTGAAGAAAAACAAGTTTACCAACTTCTTTTAGGTGGAGGGCAATTGACTACTTTTGAAATAACACAGTTTAGCAAGTTACATTTTTCAAAGGTTAAGGTTGCATTAGATTCTCTATTGAATAAAGGTGCAGTTGGTGCTTCGGAAGGATATGTAAAGAAATACTACGGAAAAATCCCATTGGACTACTTGGGAACTACAAGCGATCAACTAAGTGAGAATGTTAAAAGCACTCTGGGTCAGACAACATCTTTTCTCCAAGAAAAGAAAGAAACGTTTAATCAATTGAAAGATAATCTATCAGTTAGCTTAAATGAATCAGTATCGAGAAAAGAGGATGAATTAGATCAGAAGTTAACGCAAACATCTTCTTCAATTCAAACCTTAAACCAACAACAAACAGAAGCTATTGATGAGAAAATAGGAGTTTTTTCATCCAAAATACTCTCTGATCAAGATAATCATAGAAGAAACGTTCAAACAACATTGCAGAGCGTATTTACGGATAGCCTTGAAAGCTTGAACAAATCCAAAGTTTCTATTGATTCTTCTGTTTCCAATATTAAAGCAAAAAACAAGGAGAATCTTACAACATTCACTACAGAGATAGCAGAAAATTCTCAAACATCCATTGATAAAATATCAGCAACGGCACAAGTAGTAAAACCGAAATTTGATGAAATGAATCAACAGTACCTAAATGACATAGATTCAACAATCGCACAAATTAAACAAAATATAGATACAACAAAAATGGATGTAAGAGCATTCAACAGAAGTCAAACTGAAAAGTATGTTGGATATTCCACTGAAATAACTAGGGACACTGAACAAACAATCGAAGGTATTTCAGAAACTGTTTCAGGTTCTCTTGCTGAATTAAACAATTCTCTTGATATGGTTTTGAATAGCAAAGTAGAAGATCTTTCTCTTCAAATTAAGGAATCTCTCTCTGCTTTAAATGAGAAAGTATCACAAATTAAAGTTAGTTTATTAGAAGAGATAATGCAGCAGAAAAACCAAGCAATTTCAAGCTCAGTCTCTCAAATCAGAGAAAGTATGAACCTAAAATTCACAGACTTAGAAAACAAAGAACAGAGTCAGAGGAACAATTTAGTTAGTGAAAGAGATATATTCATTCAAAAACTAGATGCGAAATATACTACTGCAATTAATGAATATAATGAAAAAATAAGTGAAGTCAAAGAAAACGCAATAACACGTTTCAGTGGATTTGAGGAGAATTTAATTGAACAAATTACCGCTTCAACAGAAGAGATTGTCAACAGTATACGAGCTCAATTAGTCAAATTCAAAGAATTATCGTCTCAACTAAATACTACACTTGTTCAAGATCTTGATGCTGAATCGTCATCTTTGAAAGAGAATTGGAGTGAAATAGCACAAAGATTAGATTTTCTCTCTCAGGAAACTGAAACAAAGCTTAATGAAAAATATGATGAATCTCAAAGTCTACTTCAATCAACCATTTCCGAGGTTGTTTCTGGTTTAAACAATCATCTTCAAACAACAATAGAATCTGCGATGGATATCTCAAGAGATGTAATTGATAGTTCAAAGAACGGAATACGAGAGAGTAAGGAGCTTGTCTCTGGTAAGTTGATTGAGGAAGTTGACTCTTCTGTTAAGTTTATTGAAGATTCAGAAAGAAAATTAACAGATACAGCTAACTATCTAATAAGTGCAACAATGAAATTGAAAAACGATTTTAGAACCTTAGAAGCTACATCAAGTGAAACGCAAATTCCTCCAGTTCAAACAACTTCAATTGTAGGATTAGAAGCTGTTTTAGATCACGTGTCTAGAATTGTAAAAGATACTAAGAGAGGAGTAACACTTATGGTACCTAAAATAGAATATATTCCAACAGAATCTATAAAACAACTTCCTGCTACAGCTAAAGTCACTATAATCACTAGTTTGGATGAAGAAATGGATAGAGATTGGATAAATACTATAACAGATGCCCAGGCTAATGTGGAATTAAGAAAACTAAGGGATACTGGAACAGGTGTTGAAATGCCTCGCTTCATTGGTGTCGAACGAGAAAATGAAGAAGTTTTGATCGCTGCTCAAGATGAAGCAACGAATGAAGTTGTTGGCATTCTTAGCAGATCTACATATTTCGCAAAATTAGTGTCCTACATAGTGATTTCTGATTTTGGAAGAGGAAGATCTACCCAAATAAAATAACATCTCTTTTTTTTCATTTTTTTTCTGATATATCTAAATGCATAGTGATGTAGAAGAACTTAAAAAGGGAAGAAAAGAAAAGCA
>JAGLTP010000690.1 GCA_023135215.1 Candidatus Heimdallarchaeota archaeon | reverse complement strand
GCTTCAAAAGAAGAAGTTACTTTCTCTCCAGATGTTACTCATGGTTCAAAACTTGTGGCTGGTATGATGAAATATGAAGAAAATAGCAATGTTGTTTGTTATTGGAACGATTATGTTGGACAAGTTTATCAAGCGCTTTATCTAGAAAAAACAAGAAATATTGAATACAGACCTGTGCAGGATAGAGATAATACAATTAATCCAGAGTTTTTTGCTGAAAAAATCGATAAAAACACAGTTCTAGTTCTTTTATCTCATGTTCAATGGTTGACAGGTTCAAGAGCTAATCTAGAAGAAATATCCAAAATAGCCCATGAAAATGAAGCATACATTGTTGTTGATTCAATCCAATCAACAGGAGCTTTAGTCAACGATGTAAAAAAATGGGATGTTGATTTCTTAACTTGTGGAGTAGCTAAATGGTTACTTGGACCAAGTCAAAGGGGATTCTTTTATATGAAAAAGGAACTGATAAATGAGTTCTTCCCTCCTTTTGCAGGTTATTATGGAACAGATCCTGGTTCACATGATGAACCCTACTGGGATGTTACAAAGTTAGAATATCAATCTTCTATCGAGAAGTTTACAGATATAAATCCTGGGGAATTTCTTTACTGGATTGCTAGTGAAGGAATGCAAATAATCCTGGATTATGGTATAGATAAAGTTCAAGATAGAATTTTCAAACTTACAGATTATCTTATCGAAGAGTTAATACGCTTGAAAGGAACTAAAATTGTATCACCATTAACAAAAGAAACCAGATCTGGGATAATAAACTTAAGAGTAGAAAATAACATTGAGATAGTTAAGAAATTGAAAGCAAAGAAAATTCTAACTTCCAGTAGATTTGGTGGGATTAGAATAAGCCCTCATTTTTATAACACAAAAGATGATATTGATACTTTTGTATCAACATTTGCTTCTTTGATTTAATATTAAATTATTCATATAATAAAAGACTGATTTATATTCTTATGACGCTCAAAAAAGGTTTTTAAAGGTAATCAAAAACACTATTCTGAAGTGTGCAAGGCACCGAACATCCAAAGGTGTAATAATGACGAGAAAAAGTAAAAAAGAGATCGTAACAGAGGTTGTAGAAGAAATACCTTGGCACAATATGAAAACAAAAGA
>JAGLTP010000069.1 GCA_023135215.1 Candidatus Heimdallarchaeota archaeon | reverse complement strand
TTCATTCAGATTATAGAGATGAATCTACTATTAAGAAAATGGCTCGTAATGTAGCAGACATACACAATGTGGAATATGAGATAATAGCTGATGGTTTAGAACAAATGAGAAAAAATCATCAAGCGTTGAAGAAAACTATGAATCATATAAAGGTAGATTATCCTCATTTAATGAATTCTAAAATTTCTGAAGCTTTTTCACTTGCACTAGATGAATATGAAACTCTAATTGATGAGAATAAATCTTCGTTCCCTTTTGGTATTTCGGGAATCTTACATGGGGATTTAGGTGGTCATTTCATCACTGATTCTAAGGACAAAGTGTGGTTGGTGGATTGGGAGAATTCTGAATATGGAGATATAGTAGAAGAAGTTTGCACTTTTATTTTCTATAGCGATATAGAAGAGAATTTACGAAAAATCTTTTTTGATGAATATAAAAATCACTTTACACCGGCTTCTGATTTAGATTTTGAAAGAATAGGATATTTCTACATCTTTCCCATGCCCGCATTCAATCTCTGTTGGGGTATGGATCAGTTGGATACTAATCTAGTCTACAAACTCGAACCAGAGAGAAAATTAGTAGATGTTAATAAATCTGCTAAAAATTGGAAGAATTATTTCACTGAAACAGCTGCAAATCTAATTGAGGAAGGAATAAATGAATTAACTTTGAAATTAGTAAATGAGTTCAATCTCTGTCTTTAATTAGAATTATTTATATTTTATTTCCACTTTCTCAACTATATTAGTTGAAGAATTTCCAATATGCAAAATGTGTTTGCCTTGTTCAATAGTCCAATCATCCTTCTTAGTATTATAAAAAGCTAAATCTTTTGCTTTAATTTGAATTTCTACCTTCCTTTTCTCTCCTTTCTTCAGAAAGACTTTTTCAAATCCAACCAGTTCTTTTAAGGGTCTATCAACTGCTTTACTTGGTGCTTCTGAATAGATTTGAATTACTTCACTTCCAGCTCTTTCTCCTGCATTAGTAACCTCAACAGCTATTTTGAGAGAATCTTCTTTTGAATTCAATTCTGCTTTATCTGAAGTTGCATTCTTTATTTCGAATGCTGTATAGGATAATCCAAAACCAAAAGGAAATAACGGTTCTATATTCTCTTTCTCAAAATACCTATATCCCACATATATCCCTTCTTCATAGTAAACCTTGAGATTCTCTCCTGGAAAGGTTTTAGTTGATTTATGCGCAGGAGAATCTTTCAATTGTTTTGGAAAGGTCCAAGGTATCTTTCCTGAAGGATTTACATCCCCAAAAAGAACATCAGCAATCGCTCTTCCACCTTCCATTCCTGGATACCAGACTTCTAAAATTGTTGGTATATTTTCAATCCATTCTTCCATAGATATTGGATTGGCATTATTTAGAATAACAATGGTATTAGGATTAATTTCAATAGTTTTCTTTATTAGTTCAATTTGCGCTATTAGTAATCCAAATACTGTTCTATCCACTTCTTCTGATTCTTTTCCAAATTCAGGTTTGTCTTCAATAGTTTTGTCAGATAGTAACTTTATTTGGGAATCGTGATTGAGACCCATGAATAGAAGAACCACATCTGCTTTGGAAGAATCTTTAATTATCTTTACTTTTCCTTTGCATTTCTCTTTTAATCCTTTAAGGGGCGTGATTTCATAGGGTGGAGTTACAGCTGCTGCTCCTCCAAGTAAGAATTTTCCAAACTTCCTTTTAGCATTAGGACCTAGGACAGCGATAGTATTAATTTCATTAATATTCAAAGGCAAAAGTTGTTTTTCATTCTTTAGTAAAACAATACCTTCTTCTGCCATTCTTTTTGCTAATTCTTGATGTCTCTTGGTGTTTCTTTCTCCTTTTGGTAAGTCTTTTTCATTTTCAAACATCCCTACCAGAGTATAAACCCGCAATAATCTTCTAACTAGTTCAT
>JAGLTP010000689.1 GCA_023135215.1 Candidatus Heimdallarchaeota archaeon | reverse complement strand
ACATTAGAGTGAGGTGAGTATTAATG
Organism: Candidatus Heimdallarchaeota archaeon; assembly: GCA_023135215.1. Next base: position 5,719 of record JAGLTP010000689.1, on the reverse strand, counting down.
CGTAAATCTTGTTTCTTTCTTCTTATAATATTACTTTTTCCACTTCCTATTACACAATTGATAGTAGAAAATGTAAAAACTCCATCAATAGTTGCTAATGATTATTCTTATACAATTCAAGTTCTAGATAATGAAGATTCATCCAGTTTTCAGCATCAGATAATTCGAATAATATCTGATTCTGATTCAGAAATATTCGGCCAGTCATCAGATCAGTCCAATCCTCCATCATTAGCCCCAGCAGTTTACCCAAGTTATTCAAGTATTTCTAGTAACGTTTCCTCAATCCAAAGAGGAGAAAAGATTGAAGCGACTGCAACAACTGAATTTGAGTTATTGGGAATGATGCCAGTTGATAGAGGTACTCATTACTGGTACGATTTAGAAGAGGTTTTAAGCGATTCTGAGGCAATTTCTAATATTATTTCATCAAATCAGCTAGCTATTGAGTTTTCAGTCCCTGTAACGATTGGAATGATGGCTATTTCCTTTAATCTTTCACAGATATCTGCACTTGCTACTGATCAAATTGACTTCTATCTTACTGATGATATTTCAAGCTTTCAATCTGATTATCTAATGAAGTATGAGATTTCATTTAATAACTTCAATTTTCATAAAGATAACGCTGATTCTCCGCTGTTATTTGCCTTCTGGGATCATCCACTTTCAATTCAAGTAGATAACATTCTAGTAGCAGATACTAGTTATTATGTTATACTCTCTTCATCTAGTAGTTTTTCTCTTCAGTGTTCTAATGATACAACTGGTGTGGATAACAATAGAGTCTTTTCATACGAAACCGATAATTGGATTGAGCAATCTGGTGTAGATTTACAATTTGGTGTTTATTCAGGTTCATTACTTACAAGCAGTACTGTTGATTCCAGTGGTGAAACATCTAATGTATATGATTCAACAGGCTCTTCTGGTTTATTTCATCTTTTTACTGCTTCATATTATGATAGCAGCGCTCTATATGATTGTTCAGCAAATTATGTAAAGATTAGCATCTTAGATTCAGGCTATCCAGATTTCCTCACACTCTCTTCCCCTCCCTCAGCTGAATATTCAGATTACATTGATTTAGTTGCAAAGGTTGAGAATCTATTTCACCAACCTCTACAAGATATCAATGTTAGTTACTATTATTCCAGTGATAATCAATCTTGGAGTTTGTTGGATTCCGCACTGAGTAATCAGAATGGTTTTGCAACTCTACAATATACTATTGATCAGCCCTCAGGTTTCATTTATTTCAAAGCTATAGTCAATCTGTTAGCTGCATATTCTCAAACAGAACAACATAAAGAAGGGATTGTTATTTCTGTTCCTAGAGTCAATTGTGTTTATGGAAGTGCAGTAGGTTCAGCTTCTTTTTCTGAATATATATTGAGTGCAGAGATTAAGGATAATGATGGAGATCCAGTCGAAGGATTAATAGTTCTGTTCTATATGCAAGACATTTTTGATCCAGTGGTTTCTGCTACAAATGAAACAGGATGGTCGAAAACTCCAACAGGATTAATAGAATGGGATGCAGGATATCATCCAAATTCATTCTGGATAGTTGTTGATTTGGATTCAAACCTCTATGATTTCCAATCTACAACCTATGGGGATATAGATATAGGACCAAATAAAATAACGCTTCAAGCTCCTCAAACCTTTGAAAATCTCTGGAATGAACCAACAGCTATTGACTTTGGTTTTTCAGATCAGGAAGGAGATTTAATCCCCAGTTTAAATTACGAAGCTATAATTTACAGTGAACAAACAGGGATTAATACTTCTCTAGGAATTTATCAATCTGATCAAAACGGAAATGATACTATTTCTTTTCCAGCTAATTTCTTTGACCCTGGAAATTATATTATTTACATAAAAGTCAGTTCGTACAATTATTACCATTTCGAGCATTCTCTTAGTTTAGTAGTTCAGAGTGATAATGCAGAAATTAGTGTAAATTTAAGCTCAAATATCACTTATGAATACAACTCGAATTTAGAGGTAGTAGTTTATGTTGATGACCATTTAGGAAATCCATTAAGTGGTGTTTCAGTAGTAATTTACGTCTCCCTTCCCAATTTCTACGATTTCTGGAATGAAATCTATACATTTCAAACTAATTCATCTGGTTATGCATCTATAGATTTGAATCTCAACATGCAAGTTGGAGATCTACTAAATATGCTGATAACAACAGAAGATTATTACGATAATGGAATTTGTTATTACTCAAGTGCTGAATCGACTATTATTTATGTTGAGTGTATCAAGGCTTCAAGCTCTTTTCAAGATTTGAGTGACATAAATTGTTCAAATCAGGAAACAGTTATAATTTCAGGAAGATTGATGTCAAATGGAATCCCCATTGCTGGAGAGATAATCACTATAACGATTTTGGGTCAGGAGTATAATGTTGTTTCTGATTCTAATGGTTATTTTACCTTTGAATATCTTGTCTCTAGTGGTGGAATAATTATTGTATATTTTGTTTTTAACAATTCATCCAATTATATTGATACAAATGGTTCTTTGTCACTAACCAGTTCTCCAGGAGATTTGACTATTGAGATTTATGATATTCATCAGAATACTACAAACCCAGTTAGATTTGAAGCAATATTACAATCAAATTTTGGTACCAATCCAGAAGGAGTTTTAGTTGATTTCTACTGGTATAATGGTGTGAGTTGGATTCTTATAGACTCTGCTTATACTGATAGCTCAGGAGTCGCAACATTAGTCACAACTATCACATTCCCACTTGGAGAGTTTCTATGGAAGGCTGTAGTTAGCTCTTCTTTAGATTGGAATGGGACAGATAGCATAAGAAACTTGAAAATAGGCTTTAACACAAATCTACAGATCTCATCAGTTTCGGAAATTGAATATCATTCAATACTTCAAATAATAGTCGAAATTAGGGATGAATACAATAATCCAATACTCGTGGAAATAGCATTCTATCTAAATAGTAGTTATATTGGTTCAGCTTTTTCAAACCTTTCAGGAATAGCGATTTTTGAATATCTGATTGATTTCTCTCCAGGAGATTATAATCTTACTGCCGAGATGATTCAAACAGGAATGTACCTTACAAGCTCAGACAGCAGTCCATTAAGTATAAACAAAACAAACAGCGTTATCTCAAGTTCTGATGTATTCGTTTATTACAATCAAACTTCTTCAATACTTATTTATCTCTATTCTTCATCTGGAGGTATAGCTTCAGAATATGTTACATTGAACATATCAGGAATCATAGAATTACAACTTCTTACAGACTCCTCAGGATGGGCAGAATGGCAAATACCATCAATATCACCTGGGGTTTACAACGTCTATATTAGTTTCGCAGGGAATAGTTTCTTCTTTGAAACAGAGCTCACAATTACTTTAGATATTGACAAGATGTCTACAGAGATTACTCTAAATGCTCAAAATCAGTTCTATGACTCAACCTATCAAATAGATGGTTATCTTCAAGATCAGTTCTATCAACCATTAGCTAGAGAAGCAATAATATTATACATCAATGGTAGTGAGTATCAAACTACAAATACTGATATTTATGGATATTATGAATTTACATTCTCTCTCGAGCCAGGAGTATATTTGATAAACATTGTATTCAGCGGAAACGATAATTATTTCTCATCAAGCTCAGAAAAAACTGTGTACATATGGCAGTTAGTTACTTCAATTCAAGGAACTGTTTCATGGGAGAATCTTACACTAACTATCGAAGCTGTTCTAAAAGATGGAAATGGAAATCCTTTAGTTGGTGAAAGTATACTTTTCTATCTAAATAGAACCTTAGTAGGACAAAACGTAACAGATGTAACAGGTTTAGCAATTCTAGTTTTAGATAATCAAGCTCCTGGAGTTTATGAGATAGAGGTTTTCTTCGCAGGAACATCAATATATGAACAATCTCAGCAAATTATCGTTCTTCAGCAAGAAAAACTCCAGACTGAAGTTAGTGTTTATGTTGGAGAAGGAATATATGCAACAACTAATACTTGGATTTTAGTACATCTTACATCAGCTGGTTTTCCTCTTTCAAATAAGAATGTTAGAATATTAATTAATGGAGTAGAATATTTCAGTCTAACCAACAGTTCTGGTTATGCACAGATTTTTTTGGACATATTATCCAATGCAAAAGATTATGATTTAGAAGTTATTTTTGATGGAGATGTTCTTTATTCTTCAGTTAATTATGTAGCAACATTTACAATAATGAAAGCAGAGTCATCAATCAATCTAGATTTCTCTTATGAAAATTATTTGCCTTTGTTAGATGGAAGTTTAGATGGACAAACTATGATGAGTGGAGAATATATCCATATTTTAGTAAATGGAACTGAATATATCATCCTTACCTCAGATTTTGAAGGAAATTTCTTGACTTCCCTTGACTTGGAAGCAGGAATCTATGAGATAACAGCTAGTTTCCTTGGAAACTTAAACTATTTAGCTTCGAATAAAATAGTAATTATTGAGATTTCTAAAACTCCTACACAATTAGTATCTTCAGCTTTCTTTAATCAAACCTACGGAATAGAGTATTCATTTGAATTACAGCTTCTTGATGCACTCAGTAATCCATTAGTAGCAAATATTATCATTTCATTAGATGGAAATTATTATACTACAATAACAACTGATGCATCAGGTTATGCTACAGTTATTCTTTCAGGATTAATAGCTGAAGGATCACATACTCTCATTCTGGAATATCAAGGGAATTCGATTTATTATCAGACATCTCTGAATATTGCTTTCTTTACAAAATTCCTCATTGAAATAGAAGATATCCAAATGGATCCAGAATCCTATGGAACTATTGGTTCTATTGCGGGAAGAATTAACACCTATGGAGGAGCTTTGACTCAAATAGCCTTTATAATTTCATTAGATGGGTTTGACTATCTAGTTGAAACAAACAGTACTGGTCACTTTTCTTTTATCATAGATCAGTTTCTTGATGCTGGAACTTACTCTGTTTTATTTAGTGTGTATGAAACAAACATTATCTTCTACTTTGAAACGACCTTTATCATCGTAAAGGAAGCTGGAGAATACAATATTTCTATAAATAACCATCAGAGTATTTACAACCAAGCTGAAGATGTTATTGGAAGCGTTTCATTTCTTGGATCTCCACAAAATAACTTAGATGTTGAGATTTACATTGATGGAGTTTTCATAGGTGTTTTGTTAACTAATGCTGTGGGTGAATTTACCATTCCTCACTCCTGGATGGATTTAACACCAGGTAGCTATAATCTTACTGTAATTGTAGTTTCAACTGATGCCAACCTTAAGGACACCTCAAAGACATTCATGTTCGAAATCGATAAAGATTCTGTAGCACTTTTACTTGACTACGAAAATAATGTTGTTGAAAGTGATATTACATTGAAAATTTGCTTCCTTAATTCTAATAACAATCTAATTCCTATGTACTCTTTCACACTTAATATCGACGGTTTCATTATGAATGGAATCACTAATATTCACGGTTATTCAATATTAGCATTCAGATTGAATCAAGCAGGTTCTCTACAGCTGATTTTCTCAACAGAAGAATCTGCATACTACCTTGAATTCACTGAAGAGATTATAATCAACATTGAGAAATGTAATTCTCAGTTTGAAATAGGGAATAATACAGTAGCATACAATAACTCAACAGGTTTAGCAATTT
>JAGLTP010000688.1 GCA_023135215.1 Candidatus Heimdallarchaeota archaeon | reverse complement strand
TATCCTATACTCCAGGTTACAGCTCCAAGATCAAAATATCTATCATTTATACCACTGTAAGGCCAATCAATGATTCCGCTTAATTGATTTTTTTCCACTATAACGTTGGGAAGACAGTAATCTCCATGAGAAAAAACAATATCATATTCTTTTGGTTTTATTTTCTTTAGTTCTTCAAATAACTGTTCTGGGTTCTTATCTGACCATCTCTTGTCAAACTTACTGGAATCGATTTTACCTCTTTTCAACCTAGCTCTAGCTAGCTCTATTAATTTGTCTGGATTATTATTAATTGGACACTCGCTAGGATTAATCGAATGTATCTTTTTCAATCCTTCAGCTAGAATAGTTATGTTTTTTCTTTTCTCTTCGTCTGTACTAATCTTGTGCGAAACTCTTCCTCTTATTTCTGACAACAAAAGAAATTCAGTGTTGTTTTTCTTTTCAAAGTATATTACTTTTGGCACAGGTAATCTTCCTGCAAGCCATTCCAATATGGTTTTTTCCTTTTCTAAATCAAATACAGATGTTGGCTCATTTATTTTTAAAAAAAGGATTTCTTGATCGAGAGTAAGTTTGAATACATTTGTACCAGACCACCCCATTGTATTTTCTTCCCAAGAATAGTCTCTTACAATGTCTTGTAGTTCCTTTGGTAGATTCTTGATTAGGTCCTTGGCTATGATCATTAGAGTCAGATAAAGAAAAGAATCTATTCTTAAAATCATTTGGTCTCTAGCAGAAAAAACCCTGATTTATTGAAACTGTGTTGGCGTGTTTTGGGATCTATTTTTGGTGCTACTGCAGTTTTATCTGTAATAGGTCTTCTAGCAAGAAGATTTAGAAAATAAATCAAAAAACAAGAGTAACGATATTTATCAAAATCTTTTACCACAATTAGGACATATTTTTTCATGCGTTTCAATTTCAAAAAAGCATTTTGTACAAAACTTTGTTGTCCCTGGTGGGGATTCAGACGGGTGAATTATTGTTGCTTGTTCATTAACAGGAGATTCTACTTTCTTCTTTTTCGATATACGTACAGCTAAATAGGTTAGAGGAATAAGCAATAAAGCGAATAAAAGAAAGAGGAGATTCGTTAACTCATTTTCTCTCACATAAATCTCTCCTCCATAAAATCCATAAGAGCTAAGACTAATCGTGATTTTTGAATCGAAAAAGCTATCCGAATTGTCGATGACAAGATAATATCTACTATTTTCATTCAAACGCAGATAGTACTCTCCATCTGGATTATGTGTGGCATTAATGAAAGAATAAGAAAGGTCGTTTTTCCAATTATTGAAATTCTTTTTGTCAAAAATAAAAATTGTAACTGGATAATACCCAAATATGGGCTCTGCTGTAAGTTTTATATTGACTGTCTGATCTCCTGTTGTAAATATTATGTATTCGTATTTATAAGCATCAACTAGAAAAGTATTGGAGTAAGAAGAAACTCTTGAACTCGAAAGCAGAATGGTGAGGAAAATGATTGCGATTAATGTGATTAAAGCGCTTCTTGCTCTTATCAACTTCATTTTTCTGTTACTCTTCTCCATCTTATAATTATTCATTTTTATCTATAAATATGTTTGTGAAATCTAGCTTTAACAAGAAGAAACCACCATATTGCTCTCTTTGTGCATTTTTTTAAATGTTATCTGAATCCCTTCTTCTAAATAAGAAAAACAATTTTGATAATTCTTCTAACAAGGAGATATATTTAATATGATACCTTTTTAGAACCCAGATGGTGCTTTCTGTAAATTATACTACATATTCGAAGAACTTGTTCATATAATTGTAATATAACATCATTGGTCTCATCCCAATTAGCGACCGATATTCCTTCATCTAATAAACGAGCGAGAAAATTGATCTCCTTGCTTATATCTATAGAACAATGAAGAAACATTTCCCCTCCAAAAATTTGAAGCATATTTCTAATTTGACATGTGTGCTGAATTTCCTCATCTCTTATTTTTATCAACCCACAATATATCTCGCTTATCTGTTGTAGTCTTATCTTCGTTCGAATGTATGAAGTCATATCTTTAATACCTTGTTTTTGAATTATGCTTGTTGAACATTGGTCCATTACTGTCATCCTCTTGCTTAAATGAACACCGTTAATTTACCCGGCTTTAAATCATTTATAAATTTTTTTAAATGAACACCGTTAATTAAAAAAACTTTAATAATATGAAATACAAGAAAAACAGGATATTGATGTCAAAGACAAGAGCTCGATCTGAGGAAGCAAAAGCAGAAAAGATAAAAAAAATAATTGAAACAAGTAGAGAAATTTTCCTCACTGACGGTTTTAAGGGATTCAGCATGAGAACTGTTGCTAATCGTCTAGGAATGTCTCCGACTAATCTTTACAATTATTGGTCAAGCAAGAGGGAGCTCTGGTATGCTATTATTCGACATGATTTCGAAGAATTTGATGAAGCATTGAAAGGAATGGCTGAAAATCATAAGGGATCTCTTGTCGAATTACTAGAAAAATTCGGATATTTCTATTTCAAGTTTGCAGGAGAAAATTTTAAAAGATATCAAATGATGTTTGTGCTCCCCCCTCCTCCAGCTGACAGCGTGGGTCCTACTGAGCTTGAATTTGAGCCAAAAACCATAGAAACACTAGTAGTAATTTTACGAAAGGCAGCTGAAGCTGGAGCTTTGAAAGAAGTAGATGCAGAAAAATTGGCTTTGTATCTGTGGTCAGTAATTCATGGTACTACTTATGTTTCACATTCAGTTGTTTTTCATCCGGGTGCAGAAATGTCTTATTTTGGAGCAGCAGAAGAGTTTCAAAGATTCGTTATAGCTTTGTTAAAAGAGCAATTAAATGCTTTTATTCAAAGTTAATTTGCAATTCAAACATCACTTTATTTTTACATTCTAATAATTAAAATGACATAATATATAAGTGTCTGAACAAGCGCAAGCTTAAGAGGTACAGAGAGGAATATTAAAATTAGTCCGTCCATTAATTTCAGTTCTTTTAATAATCTGCTCCCCCTGTACCTCCTTTCACCTTAAAAGCTCTATTGGATATTATATTATTATTTGAAAGAGAATATATTCCGTATTCCATTAATGTTACAAAGAATTAATAAAGTAGTTTCTTTAATTTCCATAGATAAATCAACTAAATCCATAAGGAAGACAAAACAAGGCGATAGTATGAGAGAAATAGAAAAGGAAGAATTACTGAAGAACCTAAAACGACCTACAGATCAAACATCTGCAATCGATATGGATGCTGTTGATTTTGTTCTTTTGAAACTAAATGAAATTAGATTTGAAGTAAGTCTTAGATTAAAAGATCGCGAGAATAAAGTAAAGGAAAAGAGTGTATCTTGATCTAAGAAATGGAATCTGGAGCTTTTTAACAGAAACAAGGTTCCAGAACATATACAGTTATTGTCTTATCATTGCAATGAACTGTCCAATTACCAGGTAAAGGATAAGAAAACTGAAATAAATAATCCCAATCAACAATCACTTGAGGGCAAAGAACTCCTCTAAGATGTTTTGCTTTAACAGTTATAAAAATAGTGTAATTTTGTCTTTTAGAAAATTCTACAATTGGTGTTTTCATATACCAACAGGGATTAGCAAGAATTGTTGAAACATTTAAAGTCCATTCCTCTCCTGCTTCAGGATTAAGTTCGTATGAAACTATTGTAATAGGAGGATAGGAGATGCTACTATAATGAAAATAAAGAGGAAGACCTATTGAAAGCGAGACTATGACAGCTGTTGAAACAGATGCAGAAATAATAATGAGAGTTTTGCGATTCACTTTAGATATTTATGTCTAGATAATTGATAAAGATTTTGTAAAAAGAAATTTGGTAGCGCCGAATGGACTTGAACCATTGATCTTCGGGTTTCTCAACCTTTACGGTTAAAATTTATGAGCCCGACGGGTTTTCCATGCTACCCCACGGCGCTACGTCTATCCAATTCTTTCAACCTCATTCTTTTAAATCTTTTTCTTATCGTTTGATTAAGGATTTAAGGATTTAAATCATAAGATTTTTCTACTAAAGGAATTTATGATAATCAACGATGTTGTGGATTATTGTAGCGATTCTATTAGGTATATCCTTACTCA
>JAGLTP010000687.1 GCA_023135215.1 Candidatus Heimdallarchaeota archaeon | reverse complement strand
GGTGTTTGTGAAGTCTTTGTTCAAGTAGGAAAGAGCGGAGGATGTATAGCTAGTCAGAGTGAAGCGGTAGGAAGACTAATTTCTCTAGCTCTTAGATCCGGTGTAAGATTAGAATCTGTTGCTAATCATCTAGCAGGAATACGTTGTCCAAGTCCAAATTTCTATCAAGGAAAAACAGTCTTATCTTGTGCAGATGGGATTGCTCATGTCTTAGAATCATATATAGATGGAGAACAAATAATTAGACCAAATGGGACTGTAGCTTGCCCTGAATGTGGTGGAATGCTGGAGTTTGCTGAAGGTTGTTATACATGCAGAGCATGTGGATACAGTAAATGCGATTAATTTTCTTTCATTCTTTCTTTTTATTTAAAATATGAAGCATAATGTTTTTTTGTTATAAAGTTAGAAGATGTTTGATGATAATCTGGTTTGATGCTGTCACTGCAAAGGAACCCTTGTTATTTGATGCTGTAGCTACTGAATTGGAGAAGCTTGGTCATGAAATCCTATTTACTTGTAGAGACTATGATTACGTATCAAGTTTGTTTGATTTACTCAAAAGAGATGTTAAGGTTCTTGGAAAACATGGTGGGGGAACTTTATACGGAAAGCTCATTGCAGGAAATGAAAGAATAAAACTGCTAGCTGAATACATTCATAGTCTAGGGAAGAAACCTGATATTCACATCTCCTTTGCCTGTCCTGAATCAACTAGAGTCGCATTTGGCTTAGGCATACCTGTGATCAATGTGAATGATTCACCACACGCTAAAGCTGTAGGAAAACTCACAGTACCCTTAACACAGTATTTGGTTTACAGCTCAAGTATTGGAAAAGAAAATTGGCTAAAATTAGGGGCACAAGAAGAACAGTTGTATCCTTATGATGGTATTGATGAAGTAGCATGGTTAACAGACTTTTCTCCTAAAGAAGAAACCCTTGAAACACTAAATTTGTCAAAAGACGATCAATTTATCGTAGCTCGACCAGAGGAGAGTAGTGCAGCTTATATGCTTGATAAGCAGATGGTAGGTCAAACACTTTTGGATGAGATATTGATAGAAATATTTGATGAATATGAAGGAAAAGCTATCGTTTTTCCAAGATATGAGAGTCAAAAAGAATTCCTTCTGAAGAAATTCGGAGATCGAATTATAATACCTCCAAAAGCTATGGATACCCTATCTTTGTATTATTTCTCAGATTTATGTATTACAGGTGGAGCAACTATGTCACGAGAAGCTGCTGCTCTTGGAACACCTTCTATTTCTTACTACCCTCAACCACTGGAAGTATTGGAATATATTTCATCCATAGGAATCCCTCTATTTAATGAACATACACTTCAAGATGCGATTGCAAGAGCAAAGGATTTACTAATAAATCCAGTAAATAAAGCTGTTATGAGAAACCAAGTTCAAAGCATATTAGAAAAACTTGAATCCCCTGCTGATAAGATAGTTGAAATTCTAAGACAAAAATGATACCTTAAGCTTTAATGAAAACATTTAATTCTATTGTGTTTAAAGCCAACTTGATTGTATATGAACTTCTTTCCTGAAAAACTAGAAAAAATTGAACCAAGTGGGATTAGGGAATTATTCTCCAAAGCAAAAGGAAAACCTAACGTAATTTCGTTAGGAATAGGAGCTCCAGACATTAACACACCAGATGGTTTGAAAGAAGCTCTAAAAGATGCAGTTTACAACAATTTTAACAATTACGATTTAACTCCAGGTAATAAAGAACTTAGGGAAGCCATAGCAAGAAATTATAAAGAAGATTATGGTGTTGATTATAGCAGTGAAGAAGGAGTAATCGTTGGGTGCGGAGGTGTTCAGATTATCTATGTTGCACTTCAAACTCATCTTACTCCAGGTGATGAGGTCTTACTTCAAGCTCCTTGCTTTCTTACTTATCCTCGTCAAGTGGTTTTAGCTGGAGGAAAACTAGTCTGGATGCCATCAACTGAGGACTTTTCCATAGATATAGAAAAAACAAAAGAATTAATCACAGATAAAACCAAATTCATTTTTCTGAATTTTCCAAGTAATCCTACTGGAGCTGTGATGACTCGTGATGAACTCAAAGCAATAGTTGATATTGCAGTTGATAACGATCTTTTTATCGTAAGTGATGAAGTGTATGAATATTATACTTACGATGATAACAAACATGTACATGTTGCCTCAATAGATGACGCTTACGAAAAAACAATAACAGTCAATTCATTTTCCAAAACATTCGCAATTCCGGGATGGAGAATGGGTTTTGGTGTCACAACACCTGATATCTTACGTCCTATGTTGAGATATCATACATATGTAATAGCCAATGCTACAACTCCTATGCAAATTGCTTTAGCGAATTTTATGCACAC
>JAGLTP010000686.1 GCA_023135215.1 Candidatus Heimdallarchaeota archaeon | reverse complement strand
TTTGGACCTGAAACTGTTCCTGCGATATAAACTCCAGACATCGAAGTTTCAACTGGTTTAAGTTTTGGATGAGCTTCCTTAACAAATCCTGACATATCTCTAGAAAGTTTAAGCATACTAGCAACTTCTTTTGTACCCTCACTTGGTTGAATACCTGTTGCTAAAACTACCAGATCCGCATGCATTTCAATTGATTCAGCTGTTAAAGTATTAACTCCTTTAATCAATATTCGATCTCCATCTTGTAAAACTTCTGAAACCTTCCCTCTAATAAAAATAACTTTCTCTTCTTCAGCTGCTCTTTTGTAGAACTCCTCATAATCCTTGCCACCTGTTCTTATGTCAATATAGAAGTTCACTGCTAAACCATCATGCACATGATGTTTATATTGCAAAGCATGTTTGATTGCATACATACAGCAAATCTTTGAACAATAAGAAAGGTTTTTAGCAGGGTCTCTAGAACCCGCACAGTGAATAAAAACAACTGCTTGAGGTATTTTTCCATCTGAAGGTCTTCTCACTACTCCAGCGGTTGGTCCATTCGCAGCTAGAATTCGTTCAAACTCTAGGCCAGAAATAACATCATGAATAGTACCATAACCATACTCCCCAATATTGGGTATTGGATATAGTTCATATCCTGTAGCGACTATTATTGCACCGAATTCATCTTCAATAATTTCTTCTTTCATATCAAAGTCTATAGCTTCTGGTCCACATACATCTCTACATTTAGAGCAAATCAACGGTTCGATTCCTAAACAATTATCAGGATCAATTATATAAGATGCAGGAACTGCTTGAGGATAGGCAATATAGATAGCTTTTCTTGGAGAAAGATTTTCATTATATTCATCATGCACAATTACCGGACATACTGGAACACAATCATCACATAAAGTGCATTTATCTTCAATTACATATCTAGGATTTCTCTTAATCTTAACTTTGAAATTTCCTATATAACCATCAACTTGATCTACTTCACTATTTGCATATAGGGTGATATTGGGATGACGTCCAACATCAACCATTTTAGGACTTAAGATACACTGGGAACAATCCAAAGTTGGAAAAGTTTTGTCTAACTGTGCCATCTTCCCTCCAATTGTAGATTTCTTCTCAACAAGTGTAACTTCATATCCAGAGTTTGCGATGTCTAGAGCTGCTTGAATTCCTGCTATTCCTCCTCCAATAACAAGAGCTTTTGAGGTAACACCAACCTTTTTTCTATCTAAAGGTTCCATTAACTCTGATCGCATAACTGCTCCTTTTACGAGAGATACTGCTTTATCTGTTCCTTTATCTTTATCAGCATGAACCCATGAACACTGTTCTCGAATGTTAACCATTTCTAGACAATATGGATTTAATCCTTTATCTTCTAGCACTGCACGAAATGTTGGTTCATGCATACTAGGAGAACAAGCTGCTACTACAACCTTATCTAAACCAAATTCCTCTATATCTTGTCTGATTAATTCTTGTCCTGGATCTGAGCATTCGTATTTATAGACACGACTCACTACAACATTTGGTAATAATTTAACACTATCGGCTACTTCGTCTGTATCTACGGTACCTGCAATGTTACTCCCACATTCACATACATATACTCCAATTTTCATACTTTTCTCCTCTTCTACATATCTCCTTGAAGTTCCTTTAATTGATCATAAGAAAACACTGGACCGTCTTTACAAACGTAAAGATTACCAATGTTACATCTCCCACAAATACCTATACCACATTTCATTCTCATTTCTAAAGTGGTGTAAATTTGCTCTTCTTTGAATCCTAGCTTCAAAAGATTCTGTATAACATAGTGGATCATTATTGGAGGACCACAAGTTATTGCAATTGCATTTTCGGGTGCAGGATTAACTTCCAGTAGATTATCTGGAACAAAACCAACAAACTTATCCCAACCTTCTTCCTCAACATCAATTGAGAGATGTACCTTTACATCATTTCTTTTTTCTAATTCAACAAATTCATCTTTATAACAAAGATCTGCACTTGTTCGTGCTCCATAAATAATTTCTAAATTTCCATAATCTTCACGATTATCTAATGTGTAATTGATAACTGATCGTAAGGGAGCTTGACCGATTCCTCCTCCTATGAAGATTAGATTCTTTTTCTTCCACCCTTCAACATCAAAGTTGTTACCATAAGGACCTCTGATCCCGATTGTATCCCCTTCCTCTAATTTGTGTAAAGCTGAGGTAACTTTACCGTGTTTCATTACACTGACTTCAATGTAATCCTTTTGTGTTGGTGAGGATGATATTGCAAACATACATTCTCCTGAACCAAAGAGACTAACCATAACACATTGTCCTGGAATGTAACTGAAATCTTTTTTATTCTTATCATCTTGAAATGCTAATCTGAAGGTTTTGATTGCTCTATGCCCTTCAACTTCCTCTTTTATTCCTTCGATAATTGCTAAAGATGGTAAGTAAGGATTCGCTTTCATTCTTCTACCTCCCCTATTTTATTTATAATTTCAATAATATCAATATTAGCAGAGCAATATTCTATACATCTTCCACAACCAGTGCAGCCAAATACTTCAGCATTTTTTGGGAAATAATTGAATTTGTGGTACACTCTGTTTCGTATTCTATTCATTCTTGTAGGTCGAGGATTGTGCCCTGATGCATGCTGTGTATATTCTGGATACATGCAGGAATCCCATACACGAATACGAGCTCCTTTATTTAATGTACTCTCATCCTGCATGTCAAAACAGTGACAAGTTGGACAGAGATATGTACACGTTCCACATCCAATACATTTTCTAGCGTATTCATACCAGATTGAATGCTCAAACATTCCATCTAGTTTTTCCGCAACTCCAGTAAGTTTCATAGTACGTTTTATCTTTCCAATAGCTTCTTTTTCTACAGTATCACGTGATTTTACATTCTCATCAGAAGCTGAATCGAAGAGAGTTTTATATTCTTCTAAGAATTTCTTTCCAATTTCGGTGTTTCCTTCAACATAATAATTATCGCCAATATCAGTAAATAAAATATCAACATACTCCTTTGAAGAAGGGCTATCGTCAAATGATGTGCAGAAACAAGCTGGTCCTGGGTTGCTGCAACTCAGACCTATCAAAACACTATTTCTTCTTCTTGCTGAATAATATGGATCTTCAAAATCTCCAAGGAAAACAGGATCAAGAAGTGCAAATGCTTTAGCATCACAAGTTCTGATTGCATAGATTACAATCTTTTCATTTTCTTCAGGTATAGCTTCAACATTTCCCTTTTTTCCAGGAGTAAAGCGGAATAAAGTTTCAGTTTGTTTGAATATTATAGATTTTGGAGGTACTCTGGTATTTACATAAGATGTGTCAATCTCTGATGCTTCTTTCACTTGCTTAAACAAGGAAAAACCATTTTCTTTGACAGGCGCAAATAGCTTATTTTTTGCAGCAATCAGATTAACTAACTCTGGAAACTTTTCCTTGGATAGTATTGCATTTTCCATTTTATTACCTCACATTATGAATTCTTCTGGATCATCTGGATTAAAAGTCCCAAACAAAGTTTTCTCCTCAGGATCCAAACCTGCTGTGTAATCAAATGATTCCTTAATTTCCTTTTCCAGCATTTTGTTTAGCTTCATTAAAGGAATTTCAGCAGGACAAGCTCTTTCACATTCTCCACAACTCACACATCTTCCAGCTAAATGAAAAGCTCTCATTATGTTCCATGCAGTGTTTTCGGAAAGATTGACCGATCTTCTTATCCATTGTGGGTCAAGGAGATCAGCCATACAAGTTTTACAATAGCATAATGGACAAGCTTCTCTACATGCGTAACATCTTATACAATTCTCAAAATGTTTCTCCCAATATTCCCATTTTTCAGACAAAGTTTTCTCTTCAAATTCTCTTACTTTATTATAGGTTGGTTCTGTATCAACTTCTATTTCTTCTCCAATCATGATGTCATATATGACTGGGTTTGGATATTCACATTCCTTACAAACGTCTGCTAATAATTCTTCTTTTGGTATCTTTTGAACTGAATCTTCAATTGAAAAAACGTAGTGATTTTTGTCTTCTTTAACATCAGTATATTCAGTTTGATTAGGGAATTTGTTTTTAATTTTTTTAGTATCTATAACTCCTGTACAAGGTATTCCAATTAATACAAGATTCTCTCTCTTCAAGCCCTTCTCTTGAAGAATCTGCACTACTGCTCTTGAATCACATCCTTTAACGACAATACCAATTTTACGATCATCCACTTGTTCTTCTCTTTTCAGAGGAAGCTTTTCTTCTAAAATTGGATAGACTACAAGATTTTTAGTGCAAAGAGGATTAAATATGAATTTTCCAGCATCATCAGAAGTATAGGCAAATGAAGGTGCAGTTTCGAAACCAAACGTGCCCTTTTCATACCCTACAATATACCTCACATCTTCTCGGGATATTGTTTCCTTTACGGCGTCTATGAGTTCCTTTTGGTCTACCATTCATTCTTCCTCCTAATCTGCTTTATTGGTCCTAATTTCTTAACGTCTTCAGTAACTTCTTTAATGACATCTGCAAATTTCCTTCCTTCTGCTGCAGAAACCCATGTCATCCTAACTCTATCAGGGTCAATACCTAAAAACTCAAGCAATTTTTTCATCACGGTAATTCTTCTTCTTGCCTGATAGTTACCATGTTGATAGTGACAATCCCCAGGATGGCATCCTCCTATTAAAACCCCATCAGCTCCCTGTTGGAGGGCATTAACAACAAACATAGGATTAATTCTACCTGAACACATGACTCGTATAATTCTGATATTCGCTGGATACTGTATTCTACTTGTTCCTGCTAAATCTGCTCCAGCATAGGAACACCAATTACAAAGGAAGCCTATTATCTTAGGCTCGAAATCTTCCATTTCGTTCCCCTATTTTATCTTTTTATGACTCTAATTAATTGTTTTTTATGATCATAAATCTCAACAGATATTGGCATTTGTCCTGGCAAAGAATGAGTTGCGCAAGCCAAACAGGGATCATAAGCCCTAAAAGCCATTTCAATTTTATTCAGACCATCATCATTGTATTGCCCTTTCTTTATCATTTCTTGTGCAGCTTGTTTTACACTTAAGCATATAGC
>JAGLTP010000685.1 GCA_023135215.1 Candidatus Heimdallarchaeota archaeon | reverse complement strand
ATTCTTTATCTCATTGATGCAACCAAAGAAGAAATGATTAAACATGAAAGAAATTATTTCTGGGAAAAAATCGTATGGGATGAGAAAACACAGAAGCTTCCAATTGCCGTATGTGCTTATAATACTAATCTTCAAGGAGCCTTAACTAGAGGTGAATTAATAGAAAACATGTCCTTAATAAGGCTAACAGATCGTTTATGGAACCTTTTTGAAGTTCCAGATGTACCTTCTATAATCACCGCAATGAAATGGTTAAAAAGAATAATTCATATGGGTTATGTAAAGTCTTGGGAAGAGAAAGAGAAATTATTGGTAAAAATTAAACCAATTCAAATTCAAATACCTTCAGAAGAAGAAGATATACAATAAAAAATAAAGAGGAACTTACCATGTCACTCACTATTGAAAAATTAATTAAAGATGGATATAGAGGATTTTCTGTTAGATCAATTCTAATGAATCCAGACTTTCGTGAGAGAGTTATAAAAGATGTTAGTGTAAGAGGTAATATAACAGGTAAAAATCTAGTAATGGATAAACTAGCGGTTGGTGGAAAAGTACTCCTAACAGGTCCAACAGGAGAAGCAAAAACACTTTTCGCAAGAATTCTTTTGGATCATGTTGTTAGAGATATAAACAATTTCAAATATCATATCGAAGGTTGTCCATTCTTAGAAGATGCGGGTTATATTAAGGATATAATTGATAATTTTGTATCTAATCCTTTTGCAGGGATAAGAGTAATGCAATCCCTTTGTCCATATTGCAGACATAGCATCGAGGCAATTTTGTCTAAAGATGGAACTTCAGTACAACTAGACAATACTAGCAGCATGCTTGAAATTCCACCTAAAGAGGTTGTCAACCGTTTGGGCAAGCTTGGTGCAGTTAAAACTCTTGTAAGAAGATCACAGCTAGACCCAAGAACTGATCCTGAAAGCTTATACATGCTATTAGCAGGTGTTGAAAACTTAGAGGAATTGTTTGGCAAAGAAACAACCACTACATATGCTGCTACCTCTCACAAAGTTGGAGTTCTATCCCATGGTTTTATAGTTGTAAATGAAATACAAAGACTTCCATTAACTCTTTTAGAATCTCTAATGGGTTTTCTAGAAGAACCTATGGGAATAAAATACAATATACAAGGGGAACCAGTCTATATTGATGGCGCGGTCCTTTTCACTTCCAATGCTCCTCTGACTGTCTTTGGAGAGGAAAGTCAGCCTATAATTAACCGTATACCCGAAGTATTATGGCCTGCACGTGCAGTTGAAAGCAGAGAGCAAATCATTAGAGATATGTTCGAGGAACAAATAATTCTATCAAGACGAAGCATTACAGCAAATCCATCAATAATTCAACTCCATGAATTAGAAAAAGAAACCACTGATTTTGTTAGTAGATTGGCAGTAGATTTCTTAGCATATTTGGGAAATAATTCATTACCTGACTCGTTGAAAACCAAAGGATTGCGATCAGAAAGCAGAGTAGCAAGAAACGATTTCTATTCCGGTCTTGATGAGATTCATGATCCACAAAGAAATCCACATATTGATTTACGTACTATGAATAATATCATTGGAGAAACTGTTCTTCTTCAAGCTAGAGAGGCTGAAGAAGAAGATGTTAACGTTATAACTTTGGAAAGGTTACGTGAAACTATGACTGCATTTGATATACCTGTTTCAATGGTTAATGATGCTTTACAACAAATCAAGATATTGTTACGAACTTCGATAAAAGAATCAGAAGTTTCTATTAGTGTTCAGGACATCTCTGATGATATCTCAAAGATGAAAGCCCTAAGTGATGATGAA
>JAGLTP010000684.1 GCA_023135215.1 Candidatus Heimdallarchaeota archaeon | reverse complement strand
AAGAGGAAAAGGCAAAAGAAGGATCTTACTTTGCAGTAGGTGTTATTAATATAAGTAGAAAGGAACTCGAAAAATACGTCAAGCAAAACAAGAAGGTTACTGTTTTTGTTATTGGAATGTGCTTCATTGCAAAAGATATAGACGTTGGGTTGGCAAAGAAAACTATTAGCTCTTTCAAAGTATATGGAATAAAGAAAGGACCAAAAGATGTGATGGAACATCTTACAAAGATGAAGTGATTCTATGAGGATAATGATAAAAATCGAGATAAGATCTTTTCCATTTTTCTTTCGAATTAGCATAAAGTCGAATAGACAAGAAGAGATTCTCTATGCAATAAGTTGATTACCCAAAATCGAACGAGTCGAGTTATAAATCCTCGACTTTTTTTTTCTAAATTTTTTTCACTTTTCGCTATCAATAATAAAAGAAAAAAACTTTAGCAAATTAAGAAAGACCCTCCTTTAGGTCAAGACCTATTTGCTTTTCAAATAAATCATAGAGTCGAAGTTGAAAAACTAAAGCAGTGGGATGTTTGATGTTGATCAAAACACTGTTGTATTTATCAATTGGTGGAAAGATTATATTAAACGATTTACCAGTGAAATTGGTTAAATCAACATCAGTAAAGAAAGCTGTTGGACCTTCTTCATGATAATCTTTGAATCCATTAGATTTCATCATCTTTTTGAATAAAGGAAAGTTTCTTACCTTATCAGGAATGGATAAGGAGTAAGCTTTGATTTTTCTGTTAATTTCCTTTCTTTTAGCAATCAAATGTTCTAGTAATCTCTTATCATCTTCATTCAAAAGTACAAAGATTGCATTTTTCTCAATGTTTTCAAATATCACGTCTAAACCGGAAAGTACGGCATTTTCCCCTTCATAATAAGCAAAGAGATCTTCTATCGCTCGGGTTGGTTTTTCTTTTTTGGTTTCTTTGAAAAATACAGTAGCTGTTTCTATCTTATTCTTCATTTGTGTTTGTAGCATCTCTAATACTATATCATAGGATGTAGCAGTGAATGTATCAGGTATTCCACTTTTTTCTTGTCTAGTAATGAAGTGTTTTTCTTCCAAGCTCTTTAGGTAACCATAGATTTTAGGTTGAGGAACTTCAGCAAATCGTGCAACGTCTGAAGCATAAGATGTGCCAATTCTGATTAAAGAAACGTAAGTCTTAGCTTCACCAAGAGTTAAACCAAGACTAGTTAGAGCATCGATTGTTTCTTGCTTTGTAACATTCATTTGATCACCTTAATCTCTCATTCTATTTCTTACAGTTACTACAGCTAGTGTGAAGAATATTAGACACATACCTGCTACAACTAAGAAATCTACCCATAGTTCTGCGAAACCCCATCCTTTAAGCATAATACCTTCAAATAAATTGATTCCATAGGTTAAAGGTACAATATACGAAATAGGTTGCAACCAAACAGGTAGACTTACTATCGGCACTATCATGCCACCTAAAGCCATACTTGGAATTGCAGTTAATGGAGCAAATTGAATTGCTTGAAGTTCATTTTGTGCGAAATTTGATAGAAATACAGCCATGAATATATGAGTTACTCCGAAAAGGAATGCAGCAAAAATTAAGAGGAGTACATTTCCTTGAACTCTTGCTCCAAACACAAAAACACCAAAAATTAACAATAGGGTTATCATCAGAACTGCAATAAAGAGCAAACCGATAACGTAACCTAGAAGTCTTTCAGAAGATCTTAGAGGAGTAGAATAAAGTCTATCTTGTGTTCCTTGGATTCTATCACGAGTAACTGTAATAACTCCTACTATTACAAGCAAGAATATAATAACAAAAGCAATGACTGAGGGGATTCCAACATCTATCCCAGTAAATTCTGCTCCATCATGAGCTAGAATCTGAACAAGTTTAACGCCTTTATCTTCTAGTGCATTATCAAGAGCATCATATATCGAACTCATGATACTTGCTCTGATTGCAGGTTCTGTAGCATCAATGTAGATATAAAGTCGAACGGAAATGTTTTGTTCTATTGTCATTCTTACTAACATTTCAGAAAAATTTGCTGGGATGAGTACTGCAGCATAAAAATCGCCTAATTCCACAGATTCAATTCCTTCAGCATAATCTCCTGAAGTAACATCTACTCCATCATCAGCAACCAAATTATTGGTAATATTATCCCCTACATGTAAACTTATTGTAGATAAAGGATGACTGTATAATACATCTTGATTATCAACTAATATTGGTACATTTCTTACTTCACCACTGAAAGCTAAACCAAATATAAGCATTATTGCGATAGGAACAACTGATAACAGAACTAGTGTTCTCCTATCTCTCCTAAATTGGTTCATTGTTCTTAGAGCAATTGCCATTGTTCTTCGAAAAGAGAAATTAAGATTCTTAGGTTGGAATTCAGTTTTTTTCTTCTTATTCATCCATTATCTCTCCTTCACTTAATTTTATGAAAATCTCTTCTATCGTAGCAACATTGTGCTCAGTTTTGAGTTCTGCAGGAGTTCCTTCAGCGATAAGTTTGCCACCTCGCATCAGACCGATTCTATCAGCTCTTTCGGCTTCATCCATGACATGAGAAGTTAATACTATAGTTATCCCCTTTTCCTTCAATGAATTGAAGTACTCCCA
>JAGLTP010000683.1 GCA_023135215.1 Candidatus Heimdallarchaeota archaeon | reverse complement strand
TTGCACTATGAGCATCAACAATTGGTAAAAATTCACTTTGAATTGCTAAAGCTCTACTTCCTAATGTTTCAGGGATTTTATTCCATAAGGAGATTACTGTCTCAAAATGCTCTTTTGCATGATTTAGAATAGAAAGTTCTGAAATAGGATCAGCCCACCAGAAATCTCTAGAAGCTTTTCTTGCAATATCTATTACATGGGTTACAAGAGTGATTCCTTGCAAGTAATCGTACTCTCCTTTTTTAGATAACACTTTAGGATCATTTTCATGATCTGGAAGACTATCATAAATTGGAATTAATCTTTTAAGATTCTCTAATTGAACTAGGGGCATTAAGACCTTAAGCATATCAGGAACAGAAGGTGAAGGAGTCAAACCTTCCTTCTCTACTGTAGGAATTTCATCATTTAAGATTCGATAGAGAATTGTATCTATGGATTCTTTAGCGGTGATATAATATTCATACTGGGTTGATTTTGGAGCATGATCGAAAACTCCTCTATTCCGAACTTGGGAATATACATAGGTTAGAACTCCTAACTGCAATTCAAATTGATTAAGAGCTGCTATTTGATTGCGAAAATCTCCATACAGTAACTCATGAAGAGCTAGTGGATTATCTTTTTCCTGGCTTGTATCAATATAAACATCATAAATTCTTTGTATTGCCATATCTGCTAGACTGTTGATAACCGAAAGATTTTGAGAACATGATTCGGCAAATGTAATCCAAGAAGCAGAAATCTCTTTTGGTTCGTCCAAAGTTCTAAAAGATTGATACAAATTATCTCTTTCAAGTTCCATTTCAACAAATTTATTGAATGGTCGTGTTTTTAATAATGAAAGATGCATAAGCTTCAATATTAATTATCAGTTTTAAATTATTTGTAATAAATGCTCAAGCGATTATTTTATACATAATCTAGCAAGTTCAAGATTTTTTACAAAAAAACTAAATAGAATAAAAAAAAACAAAGCATGTGAAACCGTTAAATTTTGCGAAAAGAGAAAAGAAACTGAAGAAAGATATTGAAGATAATGATATCGATTTCTTCATAATCCCACCTTCTGTAGATTTCTTATACATGTTTAAAGGTGCCTTTCATATCAGTGAGAGATTAGTCTGTGGAATAATTCAGAAAGATGATGATTCCATATTAATTGCACCATCCTTCGAAAAAGAGAGAATGGCTAAATATACAACTTTTGATGATGTAGTTACATGGAAGGAAGAAGAAGATCCATATGATGTTCTAAAAAAAACTATTTCATATGATGTGAAAAAAATAGCAATGGAACCCACTACACCGTTTGAAATCTATTCAAGACTAAAGAAAAAATACCCTGATGCTGAATTCATAGATGGGGGATAT
>JAGLTP010000682.1 GCA_023135215.1 Candidatus Heimdallarchaeota archaeon | reverse complement strand
CTGAGAAAGGAACTTTTACATGGACCGTCACTGTAGATACAGATTCAGATATAGATGAAGTAGTTGAAGAAAACAATGAATTGATATTCACTTTCAATGCTGTTAAAGTTCAAGGAGCATCTTTCTTTGGAGATGGACCTTGGGGTATTATTGGAGTTATTTCATCAATGATGATTGTTGCATATGCTACTCTAAAACGAAGAAGAAAAGCATTTTAATAATCTAATTCCTTTTTTTTCTTTTTCTTCTATTCAGCTTACAGATTATTAGTACAAAGAGACTAAAAGCTAGCTGAATACCAGGATTAAATGTAGTTTCAGCTATGTTGGACGGGTCTCTGATTTTCAATATCCAAAATTCATATGAATTTAATGTAAAAAGTTCAACAGGTTCAGTAGTCGAAGAACCAGCAATCACGTATGAATCATTAGAAGTTTGAACTAAAGAGAATGCTCCATCTACATTACTTCCACCAAAGGTACAGTTCCATTCTTGATCACCGGTTGAATTTACTTTTACAAAAAGCATATCATAATCTCCAGAACTAGTAGAACCCGCTAATGCATATCCTTCATCAAAGGTCTGAATTAAAGCATGAGCATTTTCATATTCAAGTCCTCCATAAGTTTGATACCATTCCATCAAACCATCTGAATCTGTTTTTACTAAGAGCATGTCAGAACCTCCTGCACCAACAGCTTTTGTAAAACCAGCTAAAGCAAATCCATTATCATTAGTCTGAACAATCGCATAAGCTGTATCAGCGTCCAACCCCCCATAAATCTGAGACCACTCCTCACTACCTTCTGAATCAACTTTAACTAAAAACATATCAGGATAACCAAAACTGGTAAAACCAGCTAAAGCAAAACCTCCATCATTTGTTTGAATGATTGCATAAGCTCCATCATATTGTGTTCCACTCCAAACTCCAGAATAAGTATAATTCCATTCCATTATTCCCTCAGAATTAATTTTAACTAAGTATGCATCATATTGTCCTTCACCGAAGGAATTGGTGAACCCAGCTAAAGCAAATCCATTATCC
>JAGLTP010000681.1 GCA_023135215.1 Candidatus Heimdallarchaeota archaeon | reverse complement strand
ATATAGAATTCTTGCACCTAAACCTTTACCACCGATATATTTCTCTGCTAACTCTGAGTCCAGCTTTTTTTCATGAATTTTACCAGAGGTAAGGTCTACGTCAAGGTACTTGTGCATATAGCCCATTGATATCAGCTCTTTGAAAGAAGTCTACTAATATCAAGAATATCTGTCAATATAGCAAATCCAGTAGGAGCTCTTCCTGCTCCTGGACCAACTATAGTAACATCTCCAAGATATTTAGTTGTATAAGTTAGTGCATTTGTTGGTCCCATAATATTAGCTAAGGGATGCTCAAGAGGAATCTTTTCAGGTTTTACATAAGCTTCAACTGAACCATCATCTTTTATTTCTGCTCCTGCAATTAATTTCCATCTGAAACCTTCTTCTTTTGCTTTTGCGATATCTTCAGCTGTGATTTTTGTGATACCCTCACATGGAGGTTCATCTTTATTTAAGCTCGCACCCATAACTGTATTAGCTAAAATCACTATTTTTCCTAAAGCATCAAAACCCTCTACATCAGCTGTGGGATCAGCTTCAGCATAACCTAATTCTTGAGCTTGTTTCAATGCATCTTCATAGCTTAGTCCCTTTTCCATTTCTGTCAGAATATAATTCGTTGTACCATTGACAATTCCTCTTGCTTTTGTTATTCCTGATCCAGCAAGATTGTAAAGTCCAAGATTTAAAGCAGGAGTACCACTCAATACTGTCCCTTCATATCTCATTTCTACATTATTTTCCTTTGCTATTTGTAATAACTCTCTAACAGCTAAAGCAATAGGACCTTTATTTGTCATAACAACATGTTTTTTGTTTTTCAAAGCTGTTTTAACATGTGTCATAGCAGGTTCGCCTGTTTTAAGATCAGTCCAAGCTACTTCTAAAATCAGATTAGCATTTGTATCTGTTATAGTTTTTAGACTGTCCCATCCTTTGATTCCATCTTGATAACCATCAATCTTTCCAGTTGACTTTACAAGTTCAAGGAGACTCTTTAAATCTAAACCATTTTCATCATAAACTGAACCTTTCATAGTATCTGAAATGGCTACTACTTTGAATTTGAAGTCATATTTTTCCTTCAGAAAAGCTTCTTGTTCAACAAATATTTCTGCTAAACCTTGCCCTACAACTCCAAAACCAATAAAAGCAATTTTAAATTCCATTTTATTCGCCTTATTTTAATTTACTGAAGATAATTATCTAGATTGTTTAAAAATTTAATGAATAACAGTTTTCTTTGTTTTTGTAAAAGTATAAAAGAGGGTATTACTATTCTAAATTGAAGAAAATGAGATGGTGGTTCATTGGCAGAAAGGTCATTAAGCGACCGACGAATGTAGTAGCTAGCCTTTTGCTATCAATTTTATGGTGTGTTGTAACAGCTTCAAGATTCATAATAGATTATAGTGAATACGATTATCAGCAAGCATTTATTATTCCCATTGCAATATTAGGAGGTCTTACCTTACTATTTATTTTCATGCTTATTCTAGAAATTAGGAGAATAGGCGCGCAAAAGCACATCAAAACAGCAGAAGAGAGATACCATGAGAAATATGGATTTGAGGAAAAAGTAGAAGATGATCCCCTCACAATTAGTATCTCGGACACACTGAAAAATCTGGGAGCTATCAGAATAGAGATTACAAAAGGTACATTTCCTAAATTTACTTTTTCTTTTCCAGTAGATCATAAATTCGATTCGTATCAAAGAATTTCTCTATTAATAGAAAGAGAAAATATATACCAAGTTAGTGCAGAGCTTAAGTATGAATTTCCTGCTTATCTTAGCATTAGAAAAAGAGAAGTTGTAGAATTGGAGGAAAGGATGTTTTCAACAAAGAAATTGTTTTCACAAACATATATGGTTAGTTCAGACGATCCTAAATTTGCAGAAAAGATTTTAGAAGAAACTCTAATTGATGAAGTTATTAGTGAACAGGAAGCGTATATTGATCAAATATCAGTTCACGGAAGCAATTTTACAGCAATACTTACAAATTATGAGTCAATAGAATTACTGTTTATTTTACTCTCAACGATATTGGAAACATATACTCTGTAGAAAGAATGAAATTAGGAGAAGGATTCCTTTATTTTCTGTACTGCTTCATTAATGATTTCAACTGAAGTAGCATAACTAAATCTAATATATCCTTCACCACTTGGACCAAATGAAGAACCTGGGAGACAACACACTCCTGCTTCATAGAGTAGATGGTCTGCCATTTCTCTGGATGTCATCCCTGTTTTCTTAATATTTGGAAAAGTATAGAATGCTCCTTCAGGTGTTAGACAGGAGAAATTAGGCACACTGTTTAGTCCCTTAACAATTGCATCTCGTCTTATTCTAAACTGTCTCATCATTTCAAACAGTGGTTCTTGATCTCCTTTTAAAGCTGTGATTCCTGCTTTTTGCACAAAGGAGGTTGTACAGGAGAGAGCATTAATCATGAGTAAACCCATTTTTTCTATAACAGGTTTAGGTCCCACTAAATACCCCAAGCGCCAACCAGTCATTGAATAGGATTTAGAAAAACCATCTAAGATTATTGTTCTTTCTTTTGATTCATCTCTAACAGCAGGTGAGTTAAATTCTGCGTCATATAGCATTTTTGAATAAATCTCATCAGATAGAAGGTAAATTTCATGTTTTTCTGCTAATTCAGCTATGCTCTCTATTTCCTTTTGTGTCATAACTGAACCTGTAGGATTTTGAGGGCTATTGAGGATTATCAACTTGGTTTTAGAAGTGATTTTTTTCTCTATATCATCTGGGTTTAACCTGAATTCGTTTTC
>JAGLTP010000680.1 GCA_023135215.1 Candidatus Heimdallarchaeota archaeon | reverse complement strand
AAATCCTAAATTCACCTAGTTCTTGAAATTTTTTGATTATCTCGATATTTTGTTTCGAAACGATATCATCAACAGCTGTAATTGACCATCTTGTAGGGACGAGTTTTCTGTTCTGTTCTCTACCAAGCATTCCTGCACTGAAAATTCTGATAATTGTGCTAACATCTATTTTTTCTTTATCAAGATATTGAACAGCATCAACTGCAAGTAAATCTGAATCATAATAACTTCTTTCTATTGCTGGAACCGGTGATTGATTCTCTGTGATTCTCAATTTGTCGATATGAGCTATTGGACCTGATGGAGCGGATCTTTCATCAAGTTTTATTGCAGGAATAATATTTTTTGTGAGATTGACTTCTACATCAACGGAGTTCTTTCCAAGGAGAAGTTCTTGGCTTTTTTGAATTATATCTGAATCTAAAGGTCGTTTAAGATTCAATCTGGTTCTTGTTCTGAAGAGTGATACTCTCATTCTGACTATTTCTTCTTGAGTTCTGCTAAGCCAGTTATCTGAATTATCAATTGATTCAGAACCAACTCTGTCTATAGTTAACATAGGACCAGCAGTAGCATATGGATAGTTCCCCCAACTCACAAAAAACGATGGGGGTGAGAAAGATTCATCAAGATTCTTAATTGTTGGTTTCTCGATACTATATTCCTTAGACCACTTTTGTAATAGAGGACAAGATTTTCTACCACACAACATTCTGGATGTCTTACAAACAACACATAGTTCGAAATTGATAGAAGAATCTTCAGTCATTGGATACAAAATAGCTATTGGTTTTTGTTATTAAAAGCTGTTGAACAAATCAAAAGTGCATAAAAATAGAAAATAGCAAAGTTACTAGAAACTTTTTAATAAATAAGAATAATGAATTATATTATGAGCTATCTAGAAGATGAGATAAAAAATACCGATAAGCTAGTAGAAGATTTGATGGATAGTAAATTAGGGAAAAAAATCCTATTTACAGGTTTATCTCAATCGGGTAAATCTTCAATAATTCAAGTTGTTTTTGAAGGAAGAAGCCCCGATATCACTTCAGATTTGAAAGCTACAGTTGGTTTTACAAGAAAACAGATTGATTATGCAGGAATAAGTCTTTATGTTTTTGATTTGGGAGGACAAATACCATATTTGGAAGAAGCTTTTGGTCCATTAAGAGAGAGTATATTTTCAAATTTGGCGATTTTAATATTTGTACTGGATATTGCTAATTTTGGAGAATATCCACAAGCAAGAGAATATTTATACAAATCTCTGAGGAATATAGAAGAATACAGTTCAGGGGCAAAAATTAGCGTATTTGCACATAAAATGGACTTAATTCCTGATAATGAGAAGGAGGAAAGAATAGAAACTATAATGAGTCTGTTTGATATAAATTCCCTAGAAAATGTTGAACTTCATCCAACTTCAATTTATGAAAAATCAATTTTTGAGGTTATTGAAAAAATACTACTTCAATAAATATTGTTTCTGCAGATGTCTTTCAGTTTTAGAAAGGCTTTTATGTAATAAATTATTTTTTAATCGATGAGTTTTCTTCAAGATAAAACAACTAAAGAAGAGTCTTCTTCACCTGAAAAAGAGGAAGAATTAGGTTATAAACTTCTTTTCACTGGATTATCACAAGTTGGAAAATCGTCTATCATACAAGTTGTTTTTGAAGGAGTTTTACCAGAAGAAACTGAAAATTTACTTGCTACAGTCAGATTTAAGAGAAAAAGACTAGATTTTTCAGGAATGACAATTAGTGTATTTGACCTTGGGGGACAATTAAACTACCTGCAAGAAACCTATTCAACTTTGAGAGAAAGTATCTTCTCCAATACAAAAGCTGTATTTTTTGTTATTGATACTTCAAACACTGACCAATTATCAGATGCAAAGGAATTCTTAAGAAGAACTGTTGCAAACATCAATGATTATAGTAAAGGTGCAAAAATATGTGTTTTAGCTCATAAAACTGATCTACTAAAGGAGAAAGTTAAAGACAAGGTAGTAAACACAATCTATGATTTCCTAGATATTAAGAAATATGATAATGTAGAATACTACAAAACATCTATTTTTGATGATAGTATATTTGAAGCAGTTGAACAGTTTATATCAAACTGAAATAAAACTGTTTTTTTTCAAATGCAAAAACTCAAAAGAATAATTTCTATCTTCTAATTATGACAAAGAAACCAAGATATCCCATTACATTCTTAAGAACTAATAAAATGAAAGAAACTAGAAAATTTTATGAAGAGTTTCTTAAATTCCCTGTTGCTTTAGAACAGCAAAGATGTATTGTCTACAATGTTGGAGAGTACGGTTTTTGGGGATTCTGTGAAACAGAGAATGAACCTAAAAATCCTGAACAAGTTGTTTTAACTCTAGTTGTGGACTCTGAAGAAGATGTTATTGACTGGTATAATTTTCTACAAATGAAAGATGTAAGAGTAAAACATCCACCCAAGGAAACTCCTGAATATAAAATATACAATGCATTCTATATAGATCCTAACGGTTACTTACTTGAGATACAGGCGTTTTATGAGGAAGGCAAACCTAAAGGTCATGAAAAATTCTAAAAGATGTGATCAAAATAAGAAGAATAACTGGTATAGGCGGGATTTTTTTCAAATCAGAAGACCCTGAAAAATTGAAAAAATGGTATGCAACGCATTTGGATGTTCCTATTGTTGAAGAAGGATCAGATGAATCATATGTAATCTTCGATTGGCAAAAACAAGCAGATGAAGAAAGAAAAGGATATACACTTTGGGGACCTTTCAAGGAAGATACGGACTATATGGAACCTAGTAAAAAGGAGTTCATGTTTAACTTTACAGTTAATAATCTAGAAGAAATTCTCGCAATTCTGAGAGATGAAGGTATTCAAGTTTTTGATGAAATAGAAGA
>JAGLTP010000068.1 GCA_023135215.1 Candidatus Heimdallarchaeota archaeon | reverse complement strand
ACAGTAACTCTCACATCTCTAAAACCACAACCAATTGTTAAGGGATGTTCGACTTCAGCTATGTTACCTATTGCATTATCAGAGTACCAGTCATATTCAAGGAATTTTGCAAGGTTTTCTACCACTTGTACTTGAGTTGAACGCGGTACATTTCTACTCAAAAATGATCTATCTGGTTTCAACTCAGATTCTTTGCATTTCTTAATAAAAGGAACTAGGAAAGATTTCACTTCATCAAAAAGTTTGGTTAAACTTTTAACACTGAAACCTTTGTCTCTACTATCTATTAATGCATCAAAAGGATCGTTCATGTTTTTTGATTTAGCTAAAAGAGTAGTTGATTCTATATTGAGATTAAATAACTTTTCTAGATCAGGTAGAACCATCTGAAAATCAGATTTTGCTTTAGCTTTTTTCCATATTTCTAAAGTCTTATTCGATTGAGCTGCAAGCTTTCCGACTAATTCTGGTGGAAGTATCGTTCTCTCATCATAGGATCTTCTAAGCAGTTTAGTATTTCTCTTCTGTAAATCATTAAGGGAAGTATCTTTTTCACATGTTTCAAGTAAAGTCCCCATTTCTGGATTAGTTATTAAACTATGGAGTTTTTGACTAATATATTGAAACTGTTTTGCTCTCTGTTCTACACCAGCAGGAGGAATATGAGTGTTCATATCCCAATAAAGAACACCACTTATTGAACTCAATAGCTGCATTTCTTGATATTTTTTCAACAAAGAATCATATGCGCCTTTCATTTATTTTCATTTTTAGAAAACAAGCGATATTCAAAAATATTATCCAAGGAAGTAGAAAAAGCAGGATGGAACCCAATCATTTGGTTCCAAGATAATTTACTTTGTCACCCAATTGCTCTTCAATACGCAATAATTGATTGTATTTTGCAGTACGTTCTCCTCTTGCAGGAGCACCAGTTTTTATTCTTTCAGCACCTAAAGCAACTGAAAGATCTGCGATGAAAGTATCTTCAGTTTCGCCTGATCTATGTGAAATATTAATTCCCCATCTGTTGCTTCTTGCTAGCTCTGCAGCTTGGATTGCTTCAGTAAGTGTACCAATTTGGTTTACTTTCAAAAGTAAGTAATTAGCAGCTTTTTGATCTATTGCCATTTGAATCCTTTTTGGATTTGTTACAGTTAAATCATCAGCAACAACAGAGATTGCAGGAACTTTCGCATGTAATTTCGCAAAGGAAGTAAAATCATTCTCATCAAATGGATCTTCAATTGATATTATTGGAAATTTGTTAACCAGATCAACATAATAATCGACTAGCTCTTCTCCAGATAACTTCTTACCATCTACCTCGTATAATCCTTCTTCATAGAATTCCGAAGCAGCAGAATCGAGACCAATTGAAATTTGTTTTCCTGGTTTATATCCTGCATCCTTGATAGCATCAACCAGCATTTGAAGAGCTTCTGGTGCAGTATCAACAGGACTACCAAAACCTCCTTCATCCCCTAAATTGATAGCGGATGGACCAAATTTTTTCAAGTTCTTTTTCAACACTTGGTAAACTTCACAAATAGCTCTAAGAGCTTCGGAATATTTCTTGAAACCATGGGGTAGTAGCATGAATTCTTGAATCTTCAGATTTCCTCCTGCGTGCTTTCCTCCATTAATAACGTTTAGCATTGGAACTGGTAAAGTGTTTGCATCTTTGTTTAGATACTTGTAAATAGGTACATTAAGACTATTAGCAGCTGCTACACAGACAGCAAGTGATACGCCAAGCATAGCATTTGCACCAAGATTTGATTTATTATCGGTTCCATCCAGATCAAGCATTAGTTGATCAATCTCTTTTTGTTTAGTAACATCTTTGTTCATAAGCTTTGGAGCGATTTTTTTGTTGATATTATCTAAAGCTTTCAGAATTCCTTTACCTAAGAAACGATCATCTTTATCCCTTAATTCCAAGGCTTCATGTTCCCCTGTTGAAGCTCCTGATGGAACTATAGCTCTTCCAAAACCATTAGAAGTATATACATCAACTTCTACCGTTGGATTGCCTCTCGAATCCAATATTTCTCTTGCAACAATCTTAGTTATGGTAATCATAATTATTCGATAATAGAAAACTATAATCACTTCTTAAGGTTTCTTAAATCACTTTAAGACGAATTTTTAAAGTGTTCAAAACCTTCCTTTGGAATATCAAAATCATTAAATCTGGAATCTTTGATAATAATTCCCTTTTCATCTTCATTGAATTCTCCTATAGAATGGATCAACAACCCCAGTTGTTCTGCTTTTTGTTGAAAGTTTTTGCGTTTAGCTGAGTCTATTGCGAAAATCAATTCAAATTCTTCCCCACCTTTGAAAGCTAATTCAAGAGGATTCAAATTATTGTCCTCAGCAAAGGATAACACGTCTGTATGAATTGGGACGTTATTTACTGCTATTCCTAAATTATTAATCTGTGAAAGATCTGTTAGAGTTATTAGTAAACCATCAGAACTATCCATACAAATGTTTATGTCAAACGAATCAAATAAAGGAAGAAAATCAATACGTGCTATAGGTTCATAGACAGAAAATAAAGTTTCTTTTTTCAAGGATGAAGGAAGTTCTAAATCTTTCAGTAATGTTCTAAAACCCAAAGATGTTAGTCCAAATAAACCAGTTGAATAGATTAAATCTCCATTTTTCACTCCTTTTCTTGGTATTAGTCTATTGTTTTTACAAATGCCATAAGAAACAACATCCAGAATAATATCTGAGCTTTCATTCAGGTCCCCACCAAGAAACTTTGCACCATAATAGGAGCATTGCTCTTTAATTCCCTTGAGAATACTCTGAGCATTTTCAGTTTTTGTATCTGGTTTAAGACCAAGGCTAGCCAAACACCCGTAAGGTTTTGCTCCTTTTGCAATAATATCGCTTACAGACATTGTAACAGCTTTTTTGCCTACTTGTTCAAAAGACATACCAGGCAATACATCGGTCTTAAAAACCAGCATATCTACGTTAATAACCATGACCTCTCCAGAAGGCAACAAGACTGCAGAAGCATCATCATTGAATTGTAACAAGGATTCATCAACTAAATCCCTTATTCTTTTAAGAAAAACTCTTTCTCCTACATCTTCCATTTTCTCATTGCTTACCTTCTTCAATTAACCAGCTCTTCTCTATCTAATGTTCTCATTTGGTAATTCATGAGGATATATAAAATGATTATCTAGATTGACGAAAGAGCAAAGTAGTATATACACGCTATCCTCCAAATAACCCTGAGAGATAGAAGAAATATACGAACAATCCTATTGGCAATGTGATTGCCACTATTGCATTTATCCATGCCATCTTACCAACAACTCTTAATCCAATTGACATATAGATAATCGCAACAATCCAAAGAAGTAGCATTAAAATCCTGAATATAAACATGATAGTAGAGCCATAAAAACCCTCCATGAATGTTCTGAAGGCTTCAAAATCTGCAGTCCCTCCAATACTACCAGGCGAAGGCGTAATGAGTGCAATTAGTATTCCTATAAATTCCCCAACTACTATAGGGGCTATAGAATAACCTACTACAGTTCGTAACTGTTTTGTTGATGCTTCCGAACCCAACATGGAAGCGAATTTAGCCATTAACCAAGTACCAATTACGAACAACAATTTGTATATGATCCACACTATGAAAGGCATAAGAAATAAAGTTATGAAAAACAATAGCAAACTTACTGGAAACATAAAACCAAATCCCTCCTCACCTGGATTTCCTATCTGTATTGAGGAGAATCCAATTCCTGCCTTTATGATAATCATATAGTATCTCAAGGATAGGAAGAGTGAGAATAATAGAAGTAACAAATTTCCTCCTTTTGATTCAGTAGCAAAACCAAATTCTTCGCTTGTAGTAAGCGGATGACGGAAGAAAGCATACACTCTAAGAAAAACTTCTTTTAGTGATGGTTTAAAGACAAATCTTCTGAGCTCATATTCTAAAAGACCAAATCCACAAAAAGGGCATACTGAATATTCCAATGGAACTGTTTCAGTACAGCTAGGGCATTTTTGTGTACTCTCACTCATGGTATTCAATTCTTTATATTCTTTTATGTTTAATATTTCTTGTGGCTAGGTCAATGCCAAGAAGATTCAAATAATTCAATCAAATTCATAGTGTAAGCAATGTAGAAACTTAAGTTGACTTTTTCCATGGCTTCCTCTTTAAGATTATAATTGCTAAGAAAACCAATATATATGAAAAAGCGTAAGTATACTTTAGATCATATGTTTTTGAGGGAAAACCAAGTTCTAGAGATGACAACGACAGTGAAATATTAAGTAGATAATTACCGAAATAAGATTTTGCACATAGGAGAATCCCAGATTCCTTATCATAATAGAATAACGAATTCTGACCATAATAGTTTGTAGTATTGAATTTGATGATGTCAAAATATCGATTTAAATCGTTGATCTTATGTTCGAAGTTTGAGCTTTCCTCAATGCTTGTATTTGTTTTTTCAACCTGTGTCTTGATTGCTGACCAATCAGAGGAATTGGCAAAAAAACCACCATTCCAAGGGTAAATACTTAAAGCTAAAGCACTCGCAACATCTATATTTCTTACATCATTAAAAGTATAATTTCCAATTGTTAAAGTTCCGTTAATTCCTATAATATCTAAGGATGTTACGGCATAATGTATGTGCTCTCCTTTGGAGATATTCCAATTTCCAAAGTAATATCCTGGTGGCCAAGCTCCGTAGAAAAAATTTGTGCCATTACTTGACTCCAAAACTGTGTAATCAACCCATTCATCGATCTCAATATAAGAAGCAAAACCTGTTTGAAAAATACAAGGAGTAGATGAAATTACTATCAACAGTAAAAATAGACCGATTATTGTAATTTTAGAAGTAGATTTCAACTTAGTATCGAAAAGAAAATTTAACCATTTCAAATAAATCTTTTTATAATAAAGATGTAAAGAAAAATGGCGGACCAGGCAGGATTTGAACCTGCGACCTCCGACTCTCTTCAGCAATGCTTCCGAAGGCCGGCGCCTTATCCATGCTAGACTACTGGCCCATTTTAGTAATCTCATCTTTCTCCTTATTTATCTCTTTCTGAAATAACTAAAAATAGGAGTTGCAGAAAGAATTTGCAACTATTTTTACCTAGGAAGACCGTTTTCCATCCAAGATTTTAGTAATCTTTCAAATTCGCTCTTTTTCTTAATGGTCTTAGTCTGGTAAGCATATATTTGGGACATTGCTAACCCTCCAAGTTCAATATAAGCTTCATCCATATCACATATCGCTGCAACTCTTGCTTTCCAATTCTCATCTGTATCAGCTTGTTCTGCATATGATATAAACAATTTAAGGATTTTTTCGATTTTAGCAGAAACAGCTTTGCCATCTGTAGTTGGTTTCTTTGTAACATCCACTTTCTTAGGTTCTTCAACTGGAGTAGGTTTAGGTTTAGGTTTTTCTGGTTCAGTTTTTGGTACAGATGCTGGTTCAGAGGTTGGTGCAGGTTCAGGTATTGCCTTCTCAATTTCCTCAGGCTCAGCAAAGAGTTTTTCTTTAATTATAGGTTTGGAAGATTCTGGTGTTGATACCGCTGGTGTAGATGTGGGTTGAGATCCAGCTGGTTTTGCTTCAGGTGTAGATTCAGTTGAGGTGGACGGAGTATCAAACTGAATTTGATCTGGAGAAATTGTTTCCGACACTGTTTCTTCTTTAACTTTCACCGGAGTTTCAATTTTGGAAGCGGTTGGTTGAGTAGATGTTGCTATTAGTTCAGTGGGAACAGTAAAACCAATATCTGTTGGTATCTGTTTACCATCGATTACAGCAAGTAAACCTCTTTCTATGTCCTGTATTAATGAACGTAAAGAGGGATTTTCTGATCCAATCTTAAGCATTTTATCTTTGAGAGTTTGACTACTAGCAACCATCATGCTGAGTTTCTTTTTCAGTTCTTGATTTTCAGAAGATAATTTCTCTCCCCCTTCCTCTGCTTCATGTTCAATGTCTCCAATTGAATCCATTAGAGCATGCATTTGCAACTTGAGTTCCTCTCTTTCTGCATTGAATAAATCTTGCTCTAACTTTGTGTCCTCAATTTCTTTATCTAATTTGACTTTTTCTTCTTGTAAAGAATCTCTTTCTGATTGTAAATCCTCAACTACTTTGGAAAGATGATCAAGTTCCGTTGTTAATTCCTTCACTTTATCATCTGATTGAGATTGTTCCATCTTTTCTTGCAACTTCTCAAACATTTTGATTCGTCGCATTGCTAATTGAGGAGTAATATTCTCTTTTTGCATAAAATTAAGAATATATTCCAAATCATGAGGTTGGATATTATACTTCTTAAACAAGTCCTCTATTGAGATTTGAGTTTCTGTCATAACCCTCAAGTGATATTAAAACTGTTAAGATTTAATAAAGTTTAGTTTATTGAAATGGAAAAGCAAATGTTTTTTTATTCGGAATACCAATTATCCAAAGTGGTGTATACATTTGGTAGAGCTTAGAGGATTGATGATAAACAGATTAATTGTTTTATTACAGATCATTATTTTTCCAACATATTTCTACCTGTGGGCATGGTTGGGACCATATCCAAATAGTTTAGCAGGTTTCTTCTTTTGGAGAGAATCAGCGATTAGTCCGTTTGGAGTAACAGGAGATATGGTTATTCTAAAAATTGTTGCACCACTAATTTTTGCTTTACCATTTACACTAGTATCAATTGTTAAATCTACTAGAATTGCGAACTCTTATGAATTAATGTGGAGAGCTTTGGGAAAAGTAAGAATTGATACAAAGATTTTCTACTTTGTAAATGCAATATTTTGTCTATTTTTCTTTATACTGCCATTTGGATCACCAATCATTGCGGTGTTTGGTGCATTTTTCGCAGTAAAACTAATACTGCATGCGTTTGGTGTAAAGAAAAATATTCCAGCTCTTCTTATTGTGATTCCAGGCTTATTTTTGGCAGCCATTCCACTAATGGTAACTATTGCATTTTATAGTGAATTTACTTTAGTTATTCAACCCATTTGGGAAACTTGGGTGCAATTTTCACCTGTCTTTTATGGTGTGGTTTTGTGTTTAGCTTGCGCTATCGCCATAGGTAATTTCTTTATTCTTCTACGAGAAGGAGCATCACAGGTTTCATATACAACAGAAGTTAGCGATAGAATAGGATTGATAATTAAAATTGCTTTGTTTGGGGGAATATTAGCTCTTTTTGGTACTGTGGATAAATGGGAATCAGCAGGTACTACAATGTTCATAATTAACATAATAGCAGTTGCCCTGAGTGGTCTTGAAACTTTTATCAGATGGAGAAAGAAGCTTTCAAAGGAAACAGGAGGAGGAGGAAGAATTATGGTCCTACTCTTTATTGCAGTTAATTTTGTGGTAAGATATGTCGCAAAACCGGAAGCTGCTATTACAGCAATAGTAGCTGTGTCTGCTTGCGTGTTCTTTGTTCTCTTTATTCTTGCTTATAGATATGCTACAGATGAAACACTGTTTGAATAAGAAACTAGACAATTTAAAACAAAATGTACAATTAAACATTCGTAACATAATTTTTATAAGCAAACTTTTCAAACCCTAAACAAATTCTCCAATGCCATAAAGATGTGTTATTAATGAGTGAAGAGCAATTCAATCCTGAGATAACAAAAAAGATCGAAGAAAATACAGAAATACTTATTCAAAAAATCATAGCTGAACAAAAGGAAGAAATTGATAAAATTAACAAAGAGACTAACGAAAAAATCAAGCTAACTGAGGAAAACATCGTAAAAGAAGCAGAGACTGAAGCCGAAACTGTATTCCTGAAAGAGAAAGCTAAGCAAGATTTAGATCTTCGTCTAAAAATTACAAAATTCAGAGATGAAATAGTGGACGAATTCGTTCAGAAGGCGAACAAAAAAATAGAAGCTCTAATAGAAACTAAAGAAT
This sequence comes from Candidatus Heimdallarchaeota archaeon, assembly GCA_023135215.1. The sequence continues at coordinate 2,223 of JAGLTP010000068.1, read as the reverse complement.
ATGAAAAAAGTTTGAAAAACTTAATTTCAGAAGCTATTCTTACTCTCAAACAGCAGGAAGTAAATGTTTATTGTCGAAAAGAGGATAAAAGAATTTTATCTAAACAGTTTCTAGATTCAATATCCGCTGAAATAAAGAAAGGACAGAAATTTGACGTTAGGATTAATGTTTCAGAAAGACACATCACAAATATAGGAGGGGTCATTTTGGAAACTAGTGATGGAAAAATCAGCATTAATAACACTTATGAGAGGCGTATAGAAAGGTCATTAGTAGAGCTGAAGAGAGAGCTTTCTTTAATGCTTATCCAAGAAGAAGGTTGAATAAAATGAGTAAAAGATTTGGTTTGAAAGTAGGTTTATGTTTAATTATTGCTTTATTTGCAACTACTCCGTTTTCAAACGTATCCAACGCAAAAGATTCCTTGCCAGCTACAGAAAATACATTTTCCCAAACAGGAGAACTAATACAAGCTTTTAATGGTAACATGTCTGATACCTCTATTATCAGGGGTGATACAATCTATTTTCATGCCACATTAGCTAACTTAGGTGATGAATCAGTAACAGTGATTTCTCTAAATGTAGTATTCGTACATCTAGAAGGAATTAGCCAATTTAATAAGAAGTACAGTGTGGAATTTGATAGGGATCACAGATCAATTGGTCCAGAAGACTCATTTACTGCTACCATGGAGGAAATAATAACTAATGCAGAAGCAAGTTATAATGTTTCAATATATTTTGTTGCTGAAAATGTCTATGATGAAACTAGTGATTTTGGTCCTCCCGCGTTAAACTATACAGCTATTGAAGATGTACTTGTTTCTGTAGTTGATTTGGGAAGTTCTTCTAATGTTATAATAGGTATTGGTATAACATTCGGCGTAATTGTACTAATTGTCATTGGTATAATTGTTTATGGTTGGTTGAAAGAAAAGCTTTCAAAACGAAAATATTAGAGATTATCTTCAAGCTAATTTTACTAACCAACTTTTTGGTTGGTAAACTATTCCTTCTTTTTTTAACTGTAAAAGTATTTTTTCCAATTGTGATTTGGATATATTAAAAAACGAACAATTCCTTAAAATATCATCCAAAATCTCTGTTTTACTTTCTTTTAAAATGAGAAGAACAGTATCAGAAATTGAAGCAGCAGGTAAATCAAGCATTTTAAGTTCTTTGTTTTCATGACTTGCTATAGTTTTGGATATATCATTTTCATCCTCTTCCGCTAAAACAAAAAATTTCTCTGCGAGTGTAACAGAAAGTTTTTGTGCATTTAGGAATTTTTCACATATTGATACACGTTTATCGTAAATGACTGCTTCACCAATTGTATATGTTATTATTTTACCACAAGTTCTACAAAAACGAAACATGTATTCTTCTGGAATATCATTAATAGTTTCACAACTATCACATCGAAAAACTATTTTCATCTCTACACCATTTTCGAACGTTTTCTAGCAAAAATCAAGAAACCTGTATGCCCAATAATTCTTGTTCTTGGTCTAATTGCATTGGTTTTAAGCTGTAATTCTCTTTTTATTAACTCAAGGCCAATGATATCTCCAAAACCAAATTCTTTGAGTTCTTTGTAAGTTCTTTCTATCTGATTGTAAGTAGGAACAAAAATGGAAATTGTTCCACTAGAACGTAGAGAACTAAAAGCATGAGGAATTATTTCTTCAGGACTTGCTAAGTCCAAAACTACTGCATCAACTTCCTCTTCATCAAATCCTTCAGACGCATCTTTTAGTTTAAGGGAAATTACATCATCCAATCCTAATTTCTGTATGTTTTTTGAAGAAGTTTTAAACGCTTGTTCCCTATTATCATAACTGTAAATATGTCCATTAGGCCTTACATAGCTAGCTAAGATTGAGGTTAAACCCCCACTTCCTGTACCTGCTTCAATAACTCTTGAACCTGGTTTTATATCTCCATATAGCAAAATTAAACCCGCATCTTTTGGATAAATAATTTGAGAACTATGAGAAATTTTTGTTAAGAAGTCTATTTGTAAAGGCTTGTAAATACTAACTGTAGTAGATTTGCTTGTGAAAATACGAATACCATAAGGTTTTCCTATTATTTCATCAAATTCAAAGAAGCCTTTGTGGCAATGAAACTGTTTTCCACTTTCGACTTTAGTAACCCATCTTTTGTGTTCATTTAGTACAACTAGTACATAAGAGCCATCAGTGATTATATTATCAGT
>JAGLTP010000679.1 GCA_023135215.1 Candidatus Heimdallarchaeota archaeon | reverse complement strand
ACTGATGGATCACCTGTTTTATAATCCAAAAAAGTAATTTTGAACCGTCTCCTTCTTTTCTTGATAAAAACAACGTCATCGAATCCATTATGTCCTCTAGATAGTTTATCATAGTACTCTTTCATCAAGTTCTTTGGACTATTTCTTTGGAAGATATCTTTTGTAACATGAATCTTCTTCCAAGCCCTTTGGAGGAATTCTCTATCTGCGTTAGTAAAAATAGACTCTTTATCTCCTATCCCTCTCTTGAGAAAAGTAAGATAGGTGGTAGTTTCTTTTGAAGTTAGGTTATACTCTTCTTTTAGATACGCTTTCTTCTTTTCTTCGTTCTCCCCTTTAACGGAACCATAAAGTTCTTGGAAATACTCTTTTACTGTCTTCTTCATCTCTAGATTTAATTCCTCTTCATTTATATCCTCCTCAAAAATAACTGGGGGTTCATCTCTTGCAGCTATTTCTCTAGCTGTTTCGATCCTTGCTGTAATAGCATCAAAATCCGATTTACTTTTCCTTTTATCAGCTAGTGAAGGGAGGAACTTCTTCTTTTCTTTGAAGTAAATCCCAAGTTCAGGCTTTTCTTCTAATAGATCTAAAAGAGGTTCTTCAGCAAAATTATATGGGACATTAGCTAGCATTGCCAATCTTCTTAATGAGATAGGTTTCTCTGGTTCAAGTTTCGTTGTTATCGTTTCTTCTAGAGCGTCTCTATGTTCTTCAAGATGATAGGGTCGATAATCAAACCTGGATGATTTCTTATCTACAATGGCTTGTTGGTATGCTTGGAAACCTGTCTTTAGTTTACCCGAGAGGACAAAATAAGAGAAGATGATATTGTGTTGTTTGGTTTTGACTGTTCCTAAAACGATACACGAGATTATGATTATTAGGAAGGAAATGGGTAAGACTAAAGTCAAGTAGATTTTAAAATCTATTAGCAAAGTATTTTTTGAAATAAAGACATATAACAACCCCCAGGAAACAGATAAACCAATCCCTGAAGGTACCCCTACGAGCATAAATTTGAGTAAATTATCTTCCACAAAGGGAAGACTCAAAGCTAGACGAAGAGCGAAAATACAGGAAAAGATTCCAAGAATGATACTAATGATCATGAGATAGCTACCTAGTTGACCAAATCTGAAATGCTCTGGATTCCAAATGGTGAAAACTATTTCATTTGCTTTAGAAAGGAAAAGGGAAAAGATAGGTGTGCTCAGAGTGAAGAAAGCAATTACAGACAGACCGATAAATATTCTTGGTATTCTACCCAGATCTAATAACAACCAATTTCTTGAACTTGAAAGTTCGTCAGTGAATGAAAGATTTCTCATATTTGGGATTCTTCTAGCTCGAGTGACAGCTCTGTATTTTCTTTTCTCCAGTTTGGATACTAGTTTGAAAACAAGATAGCCTAAGAGAAAGGATAGGAAATTTCGAATATTAGGATAGAAATCAGGCAGATAATACTCCAGTAGAAACGAAAATATCAGAGGGAAGAAAACAAATGACATCTTCATCCAATCAAGGATTGAATGGAACCATCGATTTACCTTATTACTTGCTGAATCTTCCAGTATCCCATAGCTTCGAATGTTCTTTCTTTCTTTTCTTTCCACAAGTATCCGCGAAATAACGAGCCAGATAAACAGGAAGATAACATAGCGATCAAAAGCAAACTCGCTAGGAACATCACTTGAAGTGGGTTCTTCTACTGAAACCTGGTAAAATAAATCTTGCAAATAGTATATAGCTCTAGGACCAACTATTGTTAATGTTAGATTAACTTGATAGATCCCTGGAGTAAGATCCAGCTTTCCATCCACACAAGTAGAAGTTTGACCAAATACTGTCCTATCTACTACAACCTTATTATCTATTTCAAGATAGATTCTCACACTTGTTGCAGCTTTATTTTCAACAGAGCTCAAAGAATAAGTAAGATAGAATGAAAGCTCTTTGGAATTAGGATTAGTAAAGTAAAACACATCTTGAAAATTGAGTTTGACAGAACCAGCAAGTGGTATTTGAAAAGAGAAGTTACGTACCAGTTGTCGAGTTAAGTACCCACTTTTTATTCTTGGGATGGGTTCGATTTCTATCTTTGACGTGTTGAGAATGTAAAAGACTCCTTCTCCCTCTGTTTGACCACAAATTCTTAGTGTAAGGGTTTCTGTGTAGTTAGTGGTCCAAGTATATATCCGTAAGGAGTTATGATTACTGTTTAATTCATCTACTTCTACTTGTCTTGATGTTAATTTTAATGCACCAGAAAATATCTCGTAAATGAGAGGAGAGGTGAATGTGGTTCCTATATAGCCATAATCAATACGAAGATTGAGAATCTGATTAAGATGATAACCTGCAGGTTTAAGTCCATTAAGATTAAAATTACAATCTAGATTCTCCCCTTCCCATTCAACCCACTTGAATGTATTAGCAGGTAAAAGATCTTCTAAAGAATAGATGTAACCTGAAAAAATGATGTCTGAGATACTGATAAAACTGTGATA
>JAGLTP010000678.1 GCA_023135215.1 Candidatus Heimdallarchaeota archaeon | reverse complement strand
TCAAGGAATGGTTATCTTGAGATAATCAAACGATTACAAGACAAAGGAGCTGAAGGAGTGATTCTTGGTTGCACGGAAATACCTCTGTTAATAAAACAAGAGGAATGTCCAATTCCAGTTTTTGATACTACAACAATCCATGCCCTTGTTGCATTAGATTTTGCTTTGAACTAATCACTAAAACAAACTAGATATGAATTGATAATGATTAAATAATATTCTGAAGAGTGTAGGATTTTGTTCTAGTTTACCACTTGCTTGATTAGATCAAATATTTGGAGTTCAGGAGGTTGAATTAGGTCATAGACTTTCGGAATGCTTTTTACTAAATCGGAAACGCGATAAGCGTTAAGACTTTCTTCATTGTCAAAGAAAAGAATACTTCCAGCTTGGTTGGTTCGTTCATCCTTCATGTAGACTATCTGTTTTAAGCCAGGTACTTTTTTGTATAAATCCTCACGTGTCTCAGAAAGCTCAATCATCTCATCAAATGATTTTTTACTTCTAAAGAACATCATAAGAATTTTCATGATAATATACTAAGTGCAGTTCTTCTTATAAAACTATTTTACAAACAAAAATCACAGATTTTAAATGATTTCAACCCTGTTAAGTCCTGTAAGTAAGTATTAAGCTTCAAAACAATGTTCAATCAGATTAGTGAGTTGAGATCTAATATCAAAACTCAAACTCCCATCAGATAGCCAATTATCGGCAGATTCCTTTGATAGTGATGATTTTAGAAATTCGTCAATAAAGATAGAAAATTTCTTCAGTGGTTGGAAAGATTTCCCCATGAAGATGTAACAGAAATAGAAATCTTGGTTCTTGAATAGTAGACATGAAAATTCATGAAACCGAAATCTTATGGGGTGTTTATTGTCTTCTGTTTTAAGGTTTCTAATCTTTGAAAATATCTTTGAAATCTTGTCGTATTCAAGAAATTCAGATGAAAACGAAAAACTACAAGAAAAAATGGTTAGTTCCCTTCTTTTTCAGAGACAGGACGTGGTAGATCTTCAGCTAAATCAGTGATGTCAGCTTTTGTTTCAGTGAGTATGATTGGTGTAGGGATTTCATCTATACCTGCTTCTTTCATTAGTTTTCTAAATCGATTAGAGAGGAAGAATTTCTTAAGCTGAATCCACGAGGTTTGTATGAGAACAGGAAAATCTTCAATTTCCTTCAAACATCTATGGTTATCCATCTTTTCTTTCTTATTAATTTCACCACATTTTAGACAGTATTTCCAACGTGCAGGATGCTTATGAAGTTCATTATTTGTCTTAACATACAAGACTAATCCTTCATTAAAAGGGATTTTCCACATAGAAACAGCATACTCTTTAGCAAGTTCTCTTATTTGCGACTTCTCTTTGTCTAATATATCGGGCAAGATAACCACTCAATTGTGTGTTAAGTGTACTAGAATTTGATACATATTAATATATCTATCGAAAAAAAAAGGAAAAGGATATTCCCTATTTCCTTTTGACAATTCTTAAGGAGATAACTATGGCTAAAACAGAAACAAGGCTGATTGTAACTATCTCTAAAGTACCTAATCCAGAATCATCTGTTTCTTCAATTATAGGCCCTTCAAGAGAACCTATTGAAGGATCGTATATTACTTCATTGTCAAAGTGTTCGAAGCTTAGGTAGGTTTGGATTGATCCATCTCCTACAGTAGAGTACGAAGCATTCACTGTTCTATACTGATATTGATTGGAGATATTGTACTTTGCTTGATTTGCGTATGCAAAGAAAGCTCGATATTGTTCTCCACCGATCATAAATTGTTCTTTCACATCTTCTGCATGGTTTTGAATCTTCAATTCACTACCAGTTGTATTATGACTACAATCTATTTCTTGACCATTAGTATCATTGATTCTGTAACCATTTGTGGTTGGCATGATATCAAATCTTAGAGCCAAATTAGTATCGTTTCTCTGCCAAGGCCAATTTCTCATAACGATATCAAATTTCATTTCAGCTCCACCAAAGATCTCATACCCATCAATTGTTTGGTTGTTAAGATACATATGAACTACTATATCCATTTCAAATTCAGAATAGTTAGGAACAGTAATAGATTCTGAAGAGTAGGTAAAATGAACAGCTTCTACTTCTTGAAGATCTTCTGTTATGTCAATATAATCTACTGTAAAACCACTAAATGTCCATCTAACACTTGATAAAGGAAGATTATTCGAAAAGACAGGATTTGGTGCAGGAATATCTTTCCATATACCAGTTTCATCATATTGAAAGATACCATCTTCATTATAATCCATATATTCTGTTAATGACTGAAACATAATATTAAACGAGAAAGCGGTTTCAAATGCAAAAGCACTCTCTGTTAAGAACTGAAACTTAGGCACACTTCCACCAGCTTTAGCTATGAATTCTAGATCATAGTATTTGAAAGTCACTTGGTTACTATTTTCTTCATAAAAGAAGTCTTGATCATCTGCATTTACTTGTGTTAATACAAGGAAGGTTAGCAGCGTTAACCCCAATACCCATTTTGTTATTTTGGTTTTCATTTTTAATCAACATCATACTCCCGTCCCTTTATGAATAGGTAGTTATTTAGCAGTCCAAAGTGAGATTATTTAAAAAATTAAAGTAGTTCTAAAGTTGCTTGAAAAATACACTAAAAAGAAATTCTTTGGAGTACTGTTTAGAACATTTCATGTCCTATTGCTGAATATGAGAATTGTATTAAGATACGAATAAAGAAGTGGTACGCTACAGTAATAAAGAAGCTAATTAGGAAAGGAATAGATAAAAAGCTTACAGAAATGATTCTTATTCTCCTTTTTTTCCTAGTCAGCACCTCATCGTTAAGAGAAGTAATCCTGAAAAAGATGCTATTCAGACAGATTAGAAGCAGAAGTGTAGAGTTCAAATAAAATCCTGCCCTGACAGCGGACTTACCATATTGCCATACTATTTTTCCTGCTCTATTTACTTCAATCACTTTTCCTCCATAATCCCCACTTATCAAAACATTTCCATTTTCTAGCAAATCAGCTTCGTAAGGTATAATCATATTTTTTCCATACTTCCAAAGAATCTCCTTAGAAGTCTTATCTATCTCTATTATTCGGTTGTTAAAACAGTCAGTAATCAAAATTCGATTACTATCTAATTCATCAGCATCTCTTGGCCACCTTAATCCATCTTCATAGGTCCAAACTATCTCTTTTGTTGATTTATCGACTTCTATTATTCGATTGTTCTGCGAATCTGCAACTATTATATTCCCATTAGATAGATAATCAGGATTATGTTGCTCGTTTAGTAATGAGTAATTCCGATAATCACCAAACCACCAAAGAATATTAGCAGGATTATTCGAAGGTCCTAAAATCTCAGCAGTGTAATTAACTTCTACAACAAGGTCAAAATTCCTTATAGAAATTAAACAAGCATTCCAGCTTCCATAATTCCTAAACTCTACATCATTTATATGGGTGAAATCATAAGTTATAGGATTGTTATAGTAGTGATCAGAATCCCAATTTGGATTTACTTGTGTCCAATTGATTTGCTTAGGTTCCCAGCTCCAGACAATATCTTTGTTTGGATAATTTATCTCAATTATCCGATCCTTGCTGGTATCCGCAACTAAAAGGTGACCATTAGGTAATTCCAAAACTTCATGAGGGATACCCATTCCATCTCTTTCCCAGACTATATTTCCAGAAATATCCACTTCTAGTAATTTATGGAGATAATCTCCAGAACCTAAAGGTACTTGTTCATCAGCTCTACCTATATGCTCAAACATTTCTCCAAAAGTTGTTGTACAAATTAATGTATTTCCATTAGTTTTTCTATCAGCATCATGTGGTACAGTTATCAACAGTGCTTTAGAGTATCTATAAAAAACTGCAAAATTAGATACAATAAGAACTAATAGTAAAATACCAAGAATCTTGAATTTATGTTTGTACCTTATCAATTGAGAGCCAAGTAGGGGATTGAGAAGTAATTTATTAAATTATCCCATATCGTGCAATTCTATTATCCATACATTGATGTATCAGCGATAGATTCAGGATATTCTTCATCATCAAAATCTTTAGTTTTTTCTCTAGGTTTGAATTTAGGTTGATATCTGTGTCTGCCTCTATCTTTCTCTCTATCATCTTTGCTCAGATAAAGTTTCCTAATTTCCTTATTCACAAAGAGTTCTATCCTTCGAATCATATTCATTTCTTCAGACTCTACTAAAGAGATAGCTTTTCCTGCTCTTTCCATTCTAGATGTTCTCCCAATTCTATGGACATAGTTTTCCACATGACCTACAGGGAGATCATAATTGAAAATATGGGAAACATGAGGAATATCAAGTCCTCTTGCAGCAACATCAGTTGCTATCAAGCAGTTAATTTTCTTCTTTCTGAAATTCTTCATGGTAATTTCTCTTTGCTTTTGGGACATATCTCCTTGCAACATGCCAATCCTCATCTGAACTCTTTTATCATCTTTCAGTCTTTTTTCTAGGTTCGCTCCCCATCTTTTTGTATTTACAAATATTATGCAAGATTGAGGATTTTCTCTCTGCAGTATCTTGACAAAATTAGTATATTTATGTCTAGGATTTTCTATTTCGTAATAGAATTGTTTGCATGCACCTACTGTTAGATCATCATGACTAACGTCTATTTCCACTAAATCTTCATCCCAACTGTAATCATGTGCTATATCTTTCACTTCTTTGAGCATAGTAGCTGAAAATAGGAGGAGTCTTGGATAGACGTTTTTCATAGCTTGGAATAGAATAAAATCTACATCAGGAAGGAATCCCATGTCAAGCATTCTATCTGCTTCATCTAAAACAACAAATCGCACTTCTTTAAAGGAGACTGCCTTGCGGTTATATAAATCAATAAGCCTTCCAGGAGTAGCTATAACTATCTGAGCTCCTGCGCGTATATTTTCTATTTGTCTATTAATTGAAACCCCACCATAAACCTCAACAGACCTTAATCGTCTATATTTTGTTATGTCTCTAAAAACATAATAGACTTGTTTGCATAGTTCTCTGGTAGGCACTAAAACAACAGCTTGAATATTTTTTAATGTAGGATCAAGTTGTTCTACGATTGGAATGGCAAAAGCCAATGTTTTTCCAGTACCGGTTTTAGCTTGAGCCATAATGTGTGTTGTATCAGATTCAAAAATTTTTGGAATCGCTTTTTCTTGAATATCAGTGGGAGTATGTATTCCCATATCATCCAAAGCGCGTTTAATTTCGCTTCTTATGTTGTAATCTTTAAATTTCATTTGTATCAATTGTGTTAATTTTGTATTAAACCAAGTATCATTGTGACGAATGTATAATTCTTAGCAATTGATATCATAGTTTGTAACTGTTGGAAAAAATAGAACTTTTCACTCTTCTAATCTTCTCAACTCTGTACTAAATCGGATTTTGGGCTTTAAAAGACTTTGTTATTACAACAGAATGAAGAATTTTCTTAACGAGAGGGATTGTTATGCAATAAAACAGCAATTCTTATTGAAAGATTTATAATGGCTTCAGAGATTTGGATTTATCTAAAAGAGGTAATATAGATGCTTGATGATTACAATGAAAAACTAGCTAAACTTGTTGTTAATTACTCTGTAAAAGTACAAAAGGATGACAAGGTAACAATAGGGGGAGGAGTTGATTCTGCAGATTTAGTTCGTGAAATATATTTAGAGGTTGTTAAAGCTGGAGGATATGTTATCAACACTAGAATAGGTATTCCAGGCTTAGCAGAATTGTTTTACAAACATGCTCAAGACGACCAGATAAAATATCAGAATCCTATTTCAAAACTGATGATAGAAGAAGTTGATAAAACTATTAATGTTTTTAGTTCAACAAACAGAAAATCTCTTACAAATGTAGACCCTACTAAACTAATGATGGCTAGAGAAGCGGGTAAAGAATTACAAAAACTGTATTCTGATCGTGATGCTAAAGGAGAGATAGATTGGGTAGTCTGTCCTTTTCCAGCCCCAGCTTTTGCTCAAGAAGGGAATATGGGAACATTCGAATACAAGGAATTTGTATATAATGCTCTAGCACTAAATAAAGCAGATCCTGTTGAACATTGGAAGAAAGTAGAAGAAGAGCAAGCAGTATTTGTTGAAATCTTGAACAAAGGAAAAGAGTTACGTATAGTAGGAGAAGACACTGACCTTACCTTGGGAATAGAAGGTAGAAAATGGATTAATGCTTGCGGAAAAAAGAATCTGCCTGATGGAGAAGTTTTCACATCACCTCTTGAAGATTCAGTTAATGGAACCATACGATT
>JAGLTP010000677.1 GCA_023135215.1 Candidatus Heimdallarchaeota archaeon | reverse complement strand
GAATTCCCAAACCTAAATATTGAATTTATTCACCAGGTAGAGATAAAAGGAACTGCAAATGCACTATTACTTGCTAAGAGCAAAATCGAAGAGGAGTTCTTAATAGCTGTAAATGGAGATTGTATCTATTCAGATTCTTTAATTCAGAAAACTGTTGATGCCGCACAAAAAGGGATTATTTCAATTGGCGGTAAGTTTACAAAAGAAATTGCAAAATATGGTGCAATATTAACAGACGAAAATAATGTTCCCGTGAAAATGATTGAAAAACCTTTGAAAGAAGAAATTAAGGAAGGTTTTGCTAACATAGGAATCTACTCACTAAGTAATGAAATTTTTAGAATTATTGAACTGATGGAAAAAGACAATTCTGTATCACCGAGAGGTGAATACGAAATACCAGATGCTGTAAATGGTCTTTTTGAGACGAAAAAATACAACTCACAACTTATACAACTTCAAGAAAATGATTACTGGTTTGATATTGGATGTCCTTGGAATTTACTAGATGCAAATGAAACCTTATTATCATTTTGTAAAGATGAAAGAGAGGGTACGATAGAAGACGGAGTTACTTTGAAAGGCACAATAATAATTAAAAAAGATGCTATCATTAGGAGTGGAGTATACATTGAAGGTCCTGTTTTTATCGATGAAGGTGCTGACATTGGTCCCAATTGCTATATTCGTAAATTCTCATATTTAGGTAAAAAATCAAGAATAGGAAATGGTTGCGAAATCAAAAACTCCATTATTGAAGATAATACTCATGCTGCCCATCTGTCTTATATTGGTGACTCCATTATTGGTTCCAATTGCAATTTTGGAGCAGGAACAATTACAGCTAATCTTCGATTGGATAAAAAAACCATTCCCGTAAAAATTAAGGGAAACAAAGAAGATAGCAAGAAAAAAAAATTGGGAGCTATTGTAGGGGAAAGAGTAGAAACTGGAATTGGAGCATTATTAATGCCAGGAATTAAAATTGGAAGCGATTCCTGGATTGGTGCAGGTACAATAGTTGATGAAGATATTCCATCGGAATCGATCTATTTTGGTTCACAGAAGTATTCTCTAAGAAGGAAAAGAAAAAATGTTAATTAAGGAACAGAATGTTATTAAAAAAGACTGGTCTCCAGAGAAAATCAAAATTGGATTAATCTATCCAAACACATACAGAGTGGCTATGACCAGTTTAGGTGTTCAATTACTGTATTTCCTATTTAATAAGCATGACAGCTTCTTATGTGAGCGTATTTTCAAACCTTTAGACCGTAAAATCCCACCTTATTCACTAGAGAGTCAAAGAAAGATTTCCGATTTTGATATTTTAGCAATCTCATGTCAATTTGAGCACGATTATCTATCAGCAATAGAACTTCTACATAGGGGAGGAATCAATGCAGATGTCAGGAAGAGAACTAAAAACGATCCATTGATTATGATGGGGGGGCCATCTCCTACAGCAAATCCATTTCCGGTTTTATTCTTACCAGATATTTTCTTTCTTGGTGATATTGAACCGGTTTATGCAGAATTATTCCAAGCTTTTGAGAACAAACTAAAAAAGAAAATACTTGAAGCAATTGCATCAGTAAACGGTATTATGGGATTAGAATCTCATTACAATGAAGAAGGAGAATGGATAGGTGAAAAAATCGAAAGTGTAAAACTCAAAAACATTTCAGACTCATATTACCCGATAAAACAGATAATTCCAGAAAATGTCAAAGGGACCAAGAATGAACCAATCTTTGGAAAAGCATTTTATCTTGAAACAGACAGAGGGTGTTCAGAAAGATGTTTATTTTGTTTTACTGGTCATTGTCGTTTCCCACGAGCAGCTAGAAGTTTTGAAGCACTTACTAAAATTATAGATCAATCTGAAGAAGTAAACAATTTTGAGAAAGTAGTTATTTATGGAAGTGCAGTTGCTCAATCAGGTAAATTGGATGAGCTAATTGAATACATAGTTTCCAAAGGTTACGAGGTATCTTGTTCTTCCATTCGTGCTGACTATCTAACAGAAGAATTGATTGCTGCTCTTCAGAAAGGAAAACAGAGAACTATAGCTTTAGCTCCTGAAACGGGTGATGAAACCCTTCGTTATGCACTAAATAAAAAAATATCAGATGAAACTATTTTTTCTGCTGCAAAATTAGCCTGGGATAAAGGATTCAGACAACTGAAAATGTATATGATATATGGTTTCCCGTGTGAAAAGGAAGAAGTTAAGCAAAAGACATACAACTTTGTGAAATCATTAAGGGAACAATACTTTCCTACTGGCAAAATATCTTTGTCCATGAATCAGTTTATTACAAAAGCTCATACTCCTTTACAATTTTCGAGAATGGACGGTATAGATGAATCAAAAGATAAACAGAAGTGGTATAGAAAAAATATCTATCAACTAAAGAATATCGAATTGTCTTTATACGATCCCAACTGGGCAATAGTTCAGCGTATTTTATCAATGCGTAACCAAACTTATTTTTCCATCATACATAAGATTGGACAGATAGGAAATACTATAGGAAACTGGAAGAAAGCATTAAAAAATGAAAACAAATCATTTGTAGATGAAGCTACTTGGCGTTATAAAGCAGATGAGAATCTACCATGGGA
>JAGLTP010000676.1 GCA_023135215.1 Candidatus Heimdallarchaeota archaeon | reverse complement strand
ACTTTCTGTCTTCCTTTTTCTCCCATTTTTCTAACAAGACTTTCATCATCTAGTAATGCACTCATATATTCAATGAATTCTGATTTATTTCCTAATTCATAGATGAAACCATTTTTTTTATGATCCAAAACTTCGGGAATACCTCCAACTTTGGGAGCTATCACAGGTGATTCACATGACATAGCTTCAGCGATAGTCAAACCAAAACTTTCATTTGTGCTTGCTGATAAAAGAGCTGATCCACAGTTGTATATAGGGGTAATTGATGTTCTTACTCCTTGAAAACTGACATGTTCTTGAATTCCAAGTTTGTTAGCTATGTCCTCACATTTCTTTCTTTCTGGTCCTTCACCTACCATAATTAGTCCAACTTCAGGATAAGCTTTCACTATTTCAGCAAATGATTCAACAATGAAAGGAGCGTTTTTAATTGGTCTAAAGTTGGAAACATGAACGAAATTTTTCTCGTACTTAATACGAAAATCACAAAGTTGTACATCTATTTTCCTGTATTTTTCTGTATCTATTGGATTGTAAAGAACTTCAATATCCTGCTTAGCTGAAAATTTTGTTTCAATTTCCAGTTTCAGGTACTCAGAAACTGTTGATAAACCGTCTACATTTTCAAAAACATGTGATATTATAGGATTATAAGCGGGATCTACTCCTAATGTGTGAATATCTGATCCATGAGCTGTCAACGCTACTGGAATTTTAGTAATGTTTTTAGCTAGATAAGCAGATACTCCAACTGGGATTGCATAATGAATATGCAAGAGATCCAGATCCCATTTTTTAACTATATTAACAAGTTTTGAAGCTGCGAGAATTGTATAAGGTGCTCCGATGTCCCTAAATAGTGGATAGGATAGGATATCAACCAAATCTAAAGTGATATTGGGATGTCGAGAAGTACGCAATAGAAAGGGTGTATCATAACTAATCAAATGAATGTCATGTCCTTTTTTGGCTAGTTCAATTGCTAATTGTGTAGCAACTATTCCTGATCCACCTACTGTTGGATAACAATTTATTCCAATCTTCATAACGTATGTAGTTTTGCTGAACCATTAAAAAAAATTCTGTATGTCAACAAAAATGAAGTAAAATTACAAATTCTATCCTGCTTAGTTGTTTTCATACAGCTTAGCGATGATTTTTGTTTGGATTTTTACTACCTCTCTACTATCTTTAGCTTCCAAGTAAGCATCTAAATAATCTTTATTTACTTTGTAAAATTCGTCTCCCCATTTTACCAAAGATAGGATTTCCATCGCTTGCTTCTTTGCTCCTAAAATTAAAAGAGAAGCACTTATAGCTTCTAGAGTACTTAATTTTGAAGGTACACCATAGTTTGTAGGGTTTGCTGCAACTAGAAAAGGAAGCGCTCTTCCCTTTCCTTTGTTTAAGATTTTCTTGCCGCTCTCAATATCATTCCATGAGCAATCAACACCCACTATGCCAAATTTTGAAACAAGCTCTTTGTCAGCAGGAGATAGTGCTATGTCTGAAAAGGGAGTTAAAACTATACTATTAGTTCGAATTTTACTTGCATTGATTTCCTCAGCTTTATCAAATCGAAGAATACGAGCTGCAGTGCATATTTTGGGGTTGCATGTACGTAAATTACAGATAAAGACTCTCAGTTCTTTCTTAGTAGAGGAATTCATGATGACCAATCTATAATGTTTCCATCATAAAGAGAGATGGCAGTCCCGATGCGATTCGAACGCACGACCCTCTGCTTAGGAGGCAGATGCTCTATCCAGCTGAGCTACGGGACCTTAATCTTCTTCTTTTTTCTCTTCTTAAGAGTTTTACTTTTCATTCTTAATCATTCAAAAATGAAACGAAGATAGTTCTTATTTTCTATTTTTATTAAAATAATTATGTAGTTAAGTTGCAAATGGATCATATTCTGCAACTTTCTCCTTCAACTCATCAATCTTTTTAGACATAATTGTAATGTCTTCCTTAGATTTGAGTACTTTGAACATATCTAAAGCGTCTTCAAACGATCTTAAAGCTACTTGCATACTCTCTGGCGATTTCTTTTTTAGATTATTCTCAGCACTTTCTATATACAAATTAGCTATCCTAATCATCAAATCTTTCTCTTGTTTCTTGTTTTTCATCAATACTGTGGCTTCCAATGCATCCCTAAGATATTGTGCAGATTTTTGGGAATCTTTCTCAGATTCTGCTAATTGTTCAAAGTGCTTCATGCTTTTAACTAAAGCATTTTTAGCTTTTGTAGGGTCTACACACAACAAACATTGTCCAGCTACGAAAAGAGCCTTTGCTTTTTCTTCAGTACTTTTTGTGTTAGCTTCTATTGTTTCAGCTAATTGTGCTCCGAAACTAAAAGCTAAGTTTCCTATTTCAAGAAAGATTTGTGATCTGTTCATCAGACTTTTTTCTTTCTTCCAACAATCAGCAGTTCGATAAGCGAAATATATTGCTTCTTCTGGTTCATTGTTTTTAATAGCCAAAGAAATAAGATGTTCAAAAGTTCGAGCAGCATCTTTGAAACGATTGGCGTTATAATTTGCATTAGCTTCTTCAATTAATATGTTCATCTTCATCTCAATGTCTGACATTTGTCTCTAACTATATTCTCAGACCCTCTTCTTATTTCTTTTGGATATCCTAGTTACAATTATCTGAAGTAGGAATCTAATAGATAAATTGAAAGTGTTTCTTGCTAGATTTCTGGCCATTTGAAAGCATTTCTCAGGTGACAGAATCTATACCAATTACTCGGGTCTACCTCTTCCAAAGGAGCATACTGTACACCAAGAATATCCAACCTTTTAGACAAATGAGAAAGACGTTTTCTGAAGTCTTTGTAATTTTTCCTTTCTCTTAGAGACCAACCTGTCTCTGCTATTGCAAAGAGTCTTGGAAAAACTTGCCATTCCAACCTTTCAATTGTAGGTATCCATTCTGTCCAAATAGTTGCTTCAACACCAAGAATATTTGTATGGTATTTCTTGTCCAAACCTTTAGGAACTGGTTCAAATGCGTATGTTTTCCTCAAGGGAGTTACAATATAATTATAATCAAGATAATAGCGGAAAAATCTAGATACAACAACATTTCCACCTTCTTGAATATGTGTCATCACTTGTTTCTTATTCATCTTCCACCATTGGATAGTTACATTTCTATCAATTTTGTTATGCAAAATTTCATTCCAACCCATTGTAGTTTTTCCTTTGGATTTCAAAAAAGACGTTATTCTATCCGTAAAATAATGATGAAGTGATTGAATTTCATCAATATTCTCATTTCTCATTCTTTCCTGACATTGACTGCATTCTTTCCATCTCCTCTTTGGCACTTCATCCCCTCCAATATGAATGATTTCTGAAGGAAACAGAGCTATTACTTCTTCTAGTACATCCTCTAGCAAACGAAAAGTCTCTTCTTGACCTGCACAAAAAATATTAGAGAAAATTCCTGGTTTGGTTTCAACATCTAGAATCTGTTTTCTGCAACTTAACTCGGGATGTGAAGCAATTGCAGCAGTCGCATGCCCAGGCATTTCAATTTCAGGAATTACAGTAATAAATCTCTTTTGAGCATATCTCACTACTTCCTGTATATCTTCCCTTGTATAAAATCCTTGGTGGGATTTTCCTCTGTATTTTTTTCCAATATGACTCCCAATTTTGGTATCTTTTCTTTTGGATCCTATCTCAGTTAGATTCGGGTATTTCTCAATATCAATTCTCCAGCCTTGATCATCTGTTAAATGCCAATGAAATACATTCATTTTCACTAAAATCATGAGATCCATTAAATGCTTAATAGTTTCAATTTCCTGATAATGCCGACTAACATCTAACATTACTCCCCTCCATTTGAAGCGAGGTTTATCTTCTATTTCTATGCAAGGAATCTTCCATCCAGCATCTTTATCAAAAGAATTCTTTTCACTCTCTGGAGGAAGGAGTTGACGCAATGATTGTAATCCATTAAAAATCCCATGAGGATTAGGTGCTGTCAAACGCACGAAATCACTAGTTATATTAAGTAAATAACCTTCTGATTCTAACTGAGATAATGTTGGATCTAATTCAAAGATAATACATTCCTTGTATTTTTTTGATGATGCTCTCTCCAATATCTTTTCTGTTGAATTTAGGATAAATTCTGAGAAGAAATCAACTATCTCTTTTAATTCTTCATCAAAGTATATTTGTGTCTTTGAGTTAAAAACAAAAGAACCATCCTTGCAAAGAATCTTTTTTGGTATTGGAATCATGAACAATAGAATGGTAAGATTGTGGGTTATAATATATTTCGTACAAAACATTTCTTAGCTTGGAAGATAGCAAAAGGTAAAGGTTTTAAAGTACTCTTAACTCAAAGCCAATGATAATATGACCGCAGCAGATTATTTTCTAGATATATGGAATAAGCTCTTGGGGGGAGATGCTACTATAATTATTGGTATTTTAATTGCTTTGCTTGGATTGCTTTTCCTAGTAACTGAAATTAGGACAAAAATCAGGCATGGAACAACTTCTGAAAATATGATGTTAGCCCTAATTGGTTTGACTTTCGGATTAGTACTTATATTGATGAGTGCTTGGTTGCTAGCTATAGCTCTATCATTTTTTGTTCTAGCTATTTATCAAACCTATCAGCTGCGGGAATCTCCTGTTTGGAGAGAATTAATGATAACTTCAGTTGCGACTTATTTTGTTTTTCTCGTAGGAACAGTGGGTGATAAAATCTACTTTTTAATAAAGAACGAAGAGACAGAGATTTTCACCGGATGGGCATATAATCTTATGATTTATGTGTTTCTAATAATGGCTCTTATTTTCTTTGGAAGAAGATTCATCTTAGTGAGTAGAATGATGTCTCCTCAACTCTTATATCTAGTTCTCTTTGCATTAATCTACGTAGTGTTATATACAGTTACGAATATACTAGAAAATACTGGAACTATAACAGCTGAGAATCTCTCAGTATTTTATCTATCTGCTGTGATAAATGACAATATAGCTGAAAGAATTATTTTCCTTACAATTGCGCCTTATGAGATCATTATTCTTCTTGCATTCGGAATGTATTTCATTTCTGGTCCTTTATTAACAAAGCTCCTAGGTATAAAAAAGATAGATGATGAAAGAGTTTTAGGTATAGTAGAAGAGATTAGATTAAAGTTAGGTATAAAAAGGAAAATTAAAGTCGGTTTTGTTGAAGCTCCTATCTTAAATGCAATGGCTTATGGTCCATTCTTTGACCAAAGAGTTGCTCTAATAGCTAGGGATCTATCAGAATTCAGTGATGAAGACATCAAAGGAATAGTTGCTCATGAACTTGCTCATAATTCCCGACTTCATGTTGTGTGGCTTCAGTTTATTGCTGCAACTGAAATGGTGATAAAGAAAGCTTTCTTATTACCCGCAACAACTTTGGATTATGCAGCTTATCCTCAGGAAGTCCCATTTGCTGTTTACTTCTTGATAAATTATGTTATTCTTGCTCTCTTACTAATACTCGTAAGAGTTTTGGAAGGAGATGCTGACCTTCAAACGAAGAAAATAGGGTATGGTTCTGAACTAGCTCAAGTCTTGTACAAACTTGAAGGTTTTTACCAGGGAATCGCAGGTGATTTTGGTCTTAATGTACAACTGTTAACAGGTAAGGAGTTTACAGAAGAGGAAAACCAAAGATTTCTAGGGGAAGCTGGAATGCGGTTATATAGACATCTACACAGACCTGGTAGATGGGATATGTTTGCTAATATCTTCATGTCACATCCAAGATCAGCATATCGAATAATAGCAATGCTTGACGAAGAAATTTCTCCAATTAAAGGAGCATTGCTACCATACTGGCTTCTTTTGCCAAATTTCATAAGAAGAAAATCTTTGAAGAAACTCAATAAGAAGAGAGATGAATTTGTTGATTTAATATCAGATAAATACACTTCATACTATGGTACTGACGGAGTTAAATCCTTTCTTGAAATAACAAAAATGGATAAATTACTATCAATGCTTCAAGACAGATCGATTGTGGCATATGATCATATTGATGATATTGTTATAGAAGGAAACGTTACAGGTATACATATCAGTGATAAAATAAGCAGACCCATTTCTTTAAAAGTTCAAAGTAAATCAGAAGAGAAGCAAATTCAAGTTACAGATTTTGTTATTCATGATGCCCAGTTGAATGAAGTATATATTCTTAGAAATGGAAGAATGGGAAAACTAACCTCATGGAAGAAATACCCAAAGAAAAATCAACCATTTTTTGTATTTCAATCAATGGATGATGAATCCAAAATATTCGAAACAAAGTATACAGGTAAACCTGTTAAATTCTTGGAAGAACTTACAGGTAAGGAAATTTTCTTTTACAAAGAAGGAACCGACAGAATCGCTCGTGTGACTAAAGTAGATTTAGACTCTAGTTTTCAATCATCCGAATTCGAATTTGAAGTTGATGAGAAAGGGGAATTTAAGGAACTTAAAATCAGGGGGGATGACTTAATTGTTGACCTACCACCTGTTCTATTAAGATTTTCAAAAGAAAAAATGGAACATCAAACCAATTTACTAAAGTACTTAATTGGAAATTCAGTGATTCTATATACAAAAGAGGAACTTGAAATAGGTATTGCTTGTGAGATATCGGAAATAACTGTGGATGAGATAAAATATAAGATAAGAGAAAAAGAATTCAGTGTTGACAGAAAGAAAGTCGATTACATCTATGTCTATGCTAATGTTCCTAAGATAATGATAAAGAAACATGTTTCTTTTCTTGATAGATTAATATCAAGAATTTCAAACTGGAAAGATATGAGATACATAATGGGTTAAACAGAAGCTTTCACTCAGAAAGGGTGTAATACATCTTTACACCGAATTCTCTTATTACAAGTTTTTTGTCAATAAAATGAGTTTTTTCATGTTTTCAGCATAATACACTGATATTAAGGTTTGTTTTTAATAGAGACACAGATTTTAGACTGATGAATGAACAACAATCTGTCATCAATTATGTACTCAGGAAAGAATTTTCTTTAAGAAATGAATCTGTAGAAGAGAATGCCACCTTTAAATTAGGAAGGCAGAAATTTGTTATAGACTTCTACCTGCAAGGAAAGCAAATTGGTATTATAACTATGAATTGGAAACGAACCATTCCAACAAACAAATTGCTGCAATTAGAGCAACTGATTAAAACTCTAAATCTGAAGAAATTGGTTCTAATCTGTAATTCAATTAGTGGGAATGCTCGAGAATTTCTAGCACGACGAGATATACCAATTCAAGTAGTTCATCTAAATGAGGTCATACACAAAGAGAAAGGTATTGATGATTTTATTTCCTGTTCTTAACTAACCAAAATATGAATCTAATATGGTCTGTTTTGATAAAGGATATGCTGTAAAGCCTCTTCTTCGCAACTCAGCAGCAAACCTTGTAGTGTGTCCATACACTGTGAATATCTGCCCTGGATCACATTTCTCACATATTTCAATTAACTCTGAAAAATCTGCATGATCACTTATAGGAACACTATGGTCAACTCCCATTCTGTATCTATAATTCTGTGATATCCCCCATCCAGAAAAAGCAAACAGTTTGACACCATACTTTTCCTTTAAGTAAGAGTAAAACTGATCCCTTCCCGATTTCAAAGGAGCAAAAAGTATCCAACTAGCTCTCTCATCAAGAATATTCTTTTCCTTTGCTTCTTGATAAGATATGGCTTTTATGTATCCTTCTATTTCTTCCGTCTCAAGAAAAGAATTAATCTTAAAATTCGCTCCATGCAATATAATAGTCTCTGAAAGATCACCAAACGCATGATAAAGCATTTGAGCTTTACCCAATGGGTATCCCATCAACACAACTGGAATATTTTTGTCTAGATATGTTTTAATCTCATCTCTTGTCTGTTCAATTACATCATTGTAATGTGGGAATTCATATTCAGGAGAACCAAACGTACTCTCTACGATAAGTGTATCACATTTTGTTGGTTCAAATGGTTGCAAGAAACCTTTATCTCTTATGGAAACGTCTCCGGTATAAACTAATTTACCTTCACTTGAATTTGCAATAAGAGCAGTTGATCCAATTATATGACCACTCGGGATTTGATGGAATGAAACATCTTCCTGCTTGTAGCTCTCATGATATTCTGCTTCTTCATAATTTGAAACGTAATTATTTAGAAGCAGTTTTGTAATATTTGAAGTGATAATATTCGTCTTAGGAAGCTTCTTAGGTATATGATCTGAATGTGCATGGCTTATAAACGATAACGGGTAATAATTCGAATTCGTACTATCACAAGTGATTTTCCAATTTCTTCCTTCAATATGAATAGCTTTGGACAAATATACTTTCATTTATTGCTCTATCTATAATATATAATTCAGTATTTATACATTTATTATTTCTTCGAAATACTAAGTAAATGTAATAAAAAAAGAAAGAAAATGCTTATTATTTATAAGACATCATTTCTATAGCTATATTTTCATCAGTAAGTTCTACATCTCTAGCTGCTCTTTTGATAGCTTCTTTTGCAATCTCAACCATTTCCTCAGTTGTAAGATCTTCTTTGTATTTTTCTTTCAAATAAGCAATTGCTTCCGAATCTCCTTCTCCCATAGCTTTTGCTTTGCATGAAGCTACACTGCCTCCAGGATCAACAAATTGTAGATTTGGTCCTGTGTGATCAATTCCTCCAAAGAGCATACCCACACCAAAAGGTCTTAAACCTCCTTGCTGTGTGAAAAGCTGCACGTAGTCACCAGTTTTTATGGCTAAACCTTTGACATCAATTGGTTCTCTGTAGGTCAACCTGAAGACTTCAGCTTCAAGACGAGCTCGACTTATTAATATTCGGCCATCTGCTGCTACTCCTGCAAAAATAGCTTGTATAGTTTCTGAAATTTTATGAATTTTCAAATCAGGTTCATTTAAGTCAACTACTCTAAGTAAACCTGCTAAAACTACACCGTTCTTGCTTTTGATTCCTATTGCAATACTTCCTCTTCGAACTGATTCTCGAGCATATTCTGTTTGAATAATTCTCCCTTCAGGAGAATACATTACTGTGCTTCTGTCATATCCCATAGATTGTGGTCCCAACATCTTATCCTTCCTCCAAAACCTTACTTATATCTTCAGAAGTCAATCTTCTAACTCCTTTTTTGTTCACGACCGCTACGTCCATTCCATCACCGGTTGCTGTATCTCTACTAATTGCTGTAGTTAAAGCTTTGATAGCTATTTTGAGACCTTCTACTTCAGTAAGATTAGCTTTCCAACTTGATTCCAGAACACCAATAGCGATTGGGGATCCCGAACCTGTAGAAGCAAAATCTTCATCACTGATTCCACCTGCCATATCAAGTGTAAATACATGTGGTCCTTCATCATCAAGTCCACAAACCATCATATTTACCCAGTATGGAAAGTACGATCTATATTGTTCATACATTATAGATGCTAACAGATTCCCTGCCATCTTTGTAGATGGTGCATAACCTCTTCCTAATTCATAGAGGTTAATGTTTGCTATAGTTAGGTTAACTAGATATTGGGCATCAGAAACCATGCCAGCAATAGTTGCAACTGTGAATTTGTTTAATTTATGAAGTTTCTCAGCTTTCTTTGAAGCTACAAATGAGCCCATTGATGCTCTTCTGTCTGCAGCTGCAATTATTCCATCTTTTATTCTTAGTGCTACAGTTGTAGTACCATGCTTTGGTTCCATATATTGATTATTGGGCATTCTATTGAAATTTGGATTATTCATGATATTACCTCACTTTTTCCTTTTATATTGAGTTTAAATATTTAATGTTTTTCTACTTAAAATATTAGTTATATGAATTTTGATTAATCTCTTCATCGATCTCTTCTATTTCTGTTAGAACATCGTTTTGATTCACGATTTCGTTTTTTATCCAATTTGAAATATAGGTCATTTCAGAGTAACTTGGATGTTTGGTTCGATATTCTAAATCAACATCACCAAAAGCTCCTATAAAGAGGTGGACTTGGTTTTTTCTACCGTCTTCCCAGCAAAGTTCTATACTGTTTTCCAGATTTTTTCTGTAAAGATATCTAAATTTACCAAACCATCTTCTTTCCAGATAAGATACAATTATATCTTGATCAATAGGTGGAATGATTTTCATTCTTTTCCAGTTTGAATAAGATAAATTTTCTTGTGTATTGATTGCTCTATTCTTGATTAGATCTCTGAGAAGTTCTCTAGTTCGTTTACTCCCCAAATCAGTTATTTCATAAGTACCATTGTCTTTTTTTAGAAGTAATTCTCTATCCTGTAATCGTTTGAGTGCTTTGGTTAACTGATGTTGATGAAGGGAAGTTGTTTTTCTTAAACCAGAGAATGTGTAAGAAACTTGTGAATCTGATAAAATCAGAAGCAATTGAACCTCAGGTATTGTTAGATAGTTGTAATCTGTATTATAGAAATAATCATACGGCAATTCATCTAGCTTAGGTATCGTACTCTGACTCTTGTCATAGAAAGGTATATCTTGATACCCTTGGTCCATATTCATTTCTCTTCACGCTATTTATGGCTATTAACTATATAATGACTCAGTTACGACAGATTCTTAAAAAATCCTC
>JAGLTP010000675.1 GCA_023135215.1 Candidatus Heimdallarchaeota archaeon | reverse complement strand
TTCATTTCTCCAACTTCGATGATTTCTTTACCATATATGCAATAACCATCTTCAATATAGGTCTCATAATCATATATTTTCACATTGATTATAGCCTTCATGATTTTACATTTCTTTACTTTCATATGAATTTTGCCTTTTTTGGAGATTTCCTGCATAAGAAACATAAGATAAGCACTACTAGATTTGTCAAAATTCTAGATTGTGCAATATGCTAATAGCACAAAGATATCCACTAATAATTGCACCTCCGAAACCACCACCAGGAGATGTCCAAGCTGAAGCGAAATAGAGATTCTCAATTGGTGATTTTTGTTTAATTCGATTGGGTACCACTTGTTCAATTGTTTGAGCTATAACCATATTATTTTCTCTCCTTTTTTCTATTTACAACTAAGATTAATAAAACTCCAAAAAGACTTAGCAATGGATAAATTCCTGCATCAGTTGGCGTTGTAATTGTTACTACAACCTCATAAGTTTCTATCAAAACTAAATTGTTTATATCTGATGAATCGAGGACAAAAATTCCATCTCCAGCTTGTGCAAGATAGATAAGATTATTCAAATTGTCTACAAAAATATCTTCAGTATAGTTACCAAAAACAAAATAACTATTGATTTCAATCATGGTTGCTGGTTCTGTAATATTGATTATTCTGAATCCATACTCGAATGTATACCAATTAGCAGTTATCAAATATGCAAGATTCCCTTCTATATATAGTTGCTTTGAATGTATATCGGAAGTCATGTTATAATAGCCTAATGTACTGATAGTGGATACATCCGAGATATTGAAAGCAATTAATCCATCCCTATCTGCAGAAATATAGGCTATATCACCAATTACTTCTATGCTTATAGCGCGAAGAGAATCATTCGAGCCTGGAATTTCAGTATAGCTGTATAATTCAACAGGTTGTAATTTATTACTAATATCAAGAATATTTAAACCAGTGTCAAAACCAACTAGAAATGCAAGATTATCCTTTACTGCAATATCATAGACATCTCCAAATGAATAACCTTCATCTTTCGTATTTCTAGATTTAACCTCAGGATTTAATGGATCTGTTACATTGACAATAGCAAAACCCTTCCTATTAACATCAATGTAAGCTATTTCATTAACAATTGTAAGAAATTCTGTAATATTAGCTAAATCATAGATTTCTGAAAGTGGTGATATATTACTTGCGCTATCCGAAATATCGAAAATCATTAAACCACTTTGTCCAGCCGCTGCATATAGATAATTATCTACAATCACTAGTTCTTCAAAAACACTAATTTCGTCATCATATCGTCCTAGATTTTCTAAATTGCCAGGGTTACTAGCGTCTATGAGTTCAATACCACCATTACGTTCAGCAACATAGGCTATATCATCCTTAACAACTAATGATTCTGCTGGGTATTCTTCAATCCCTGCTAAAGTTGATATATTATTTAGTGAAGATAACTGGAAATATAAAGTTAGATAGAATATTAATACCATTACAACTCTTTTCTTCTTTCTCATAATTCAATCACAAATCCTAAAACTATATTGTAGAATTAATTGGTATATCATAGAAAATATAAAAGGATTTTGGGTTTCAATAATTAATGCCTGATTTTAGATCAATTTCTTTTTCCCTTCCTCCTGAACTAGCATTTATTGTTCCTAATCCGACTGAATTTTTCATTGTTTCAAGTTTGATAGTTGGTTCCTGTGTAGTTTTGTTTTTAATCACTAGAATAAAGAAGAAAAAAACTTAATGAACTAGTTTAACTAGTTCTTACTTTTTATTTCTTTTGTAAATCAAAATTTAAAAAACAATTTAAATAAGGTCAGTTTTAGATTGAGATATGAAAACAGTTCAACTTATTGAGATTAATAAGGATTTAGAGAATAGAGAAATTCCAATTCCAGAACCTAAACCTGACGAAGTTTTGATAAAGATAATAGCTGCTGGTATTTGTCATTCAGATGTACATTATAGAGATGGAGTCTCCTCAGTTGGTTATCTTCCCATTGCATTAGGTCACGAAGTTGCGGGATTAATAGAAAGAATTGGAGAAACTGTTTCCGATTTCCAAATTGGAGATAGGGTGTGTCTTAATTATATGATCACTTGTGGTAAATGCAAATATTGTAAACAAGGGACTGAACAGTTTTGTACCTCTGGAAAGATGATTGGGAAAGATGTTGATGGGGGGTATGCAGAGTATATAGCAGTAACAACTAGAGGAATATTCAAGTTACCAGATTCAGTATCATTCGAACATGCTGCTGTAATGATGTGCTCTTCTTCAACATCTCTGCATGCATTAAGAAAAACACGTTTTAAACCAGGAGAATCAATAGCTATTTTTGGTTTAGGAGGTTTAGGTATATCCGCTTTACAGTTAGCTAAAGCTTTAGGTACTGGAGAGATTTATGCTGTAGATATTAATACAGAAAAACTTGAAACTGCAAAAGAGATGGGAGCTATTCCAGTAAATGCAGAGAATGTTGATCCAGTTGAGAAAATAATGGAATTAACAAATGGTGATGGTGTTGATGTAGCTCTGGAGCTCATTGGTTTACCCTTAACAATGAATCAAGGAGTCAGATCTTTAGCTCGCTTCGGTCGTTTGGGATTAGTTGGCATAACAGCTGATACATTTGATATCAATTCCTATGAGGTAATATGTAGAGAAAAGGAGATAATTGGAGTATCTGACCATTTGTTATCTGAACTACCTTTCCTTTTAGATCTTGCTGAACAAGGAAAACTAGATTTAAGCAAAGTGGTAACAAAAACTGTTCCTTTAGAAGCTAAAGCTATAAATGAAATCCATCATCAACTGAAGGATTTTAAAGCAGAATTTAGAACAGTGA
>JAGLTP010000674.1 GCA_023135215.1 Candidatus Heimdallarchaeota archaeon | reverse complement strand
CTCCGAACATATTGGAAGAAACCAGGACACTATAATTTTGAGGGTTCTTAACCAACCACATACACATTGCATCTATATTTGTTTCCCAAAGTTCTTTTCCTTCGTATTCATTGATTAGCTTTCGAGCTTCACGTATCATCAAACCGCTTGTTTCTCTGATTACATTGGGTTTTTCAACTACAGTCACAGTAGGATAATCAAACTCTTTTGCATAATCCATACTAGCCTTAAGAATTCTTCTTACACCTTTTCTGGTGAAAATTCGTGTGGAAATAGCAATATCGTCTAGGTTTGTTTCTGCAAAACGAGCAGCTTTTGGATGATTATCAACTAAAGTTTTCATCACATCTTCAGGAACTGGATGGAATTCTATACCAACATATAGACCTTCAGTATTCTCACGAAAAACTACAAGATCTAAGTCATCTCTAAAATTTAGAGGATTACCAGGATAAGCTTTACATGGACGTAAATTGACATACAAATCGAACAATTGTCTTAGTTTTACTATTGGACTGGAATAAACTAATCCTTTTCCTTGTAATTCCGGAGCTAATTCTTTTTGAGCTTCTTCTTTGGGTTTTGAAGTAATAGCAGAAAATAGACAACAATCTGATCGTTTTAACAACCCAATCGTTCTATCAGGTAATGGATTACCTTCTGTTTTCCAGAATTCCCAACCTATATCTCCCCAAGTATATTCTGCTATTTCACTAAATCCTACAGCGTCAAGAACCTTCATTGCTGCATCTGTAACATCTTTTCCTATCCCATCTCCAGGGAGTACTGCAATTTTATATCTCTTACTCATGATCTACACCTTTCTTATTTATCTTCGAATATTTGTTTAACTGGAGCAAAACAAAGAAAATCACAACGATGAATAATTTCTACTTCTGTCAATCTGGGAATTTTATCTCCTTCTTTGCTGTGAAAAACTATAGCTTGACGTACAATGAGAGGTAAATCAAATTCAGAGACTAGTTCCAATCCCATTGCAGGATGACGAATGTATTTTCCTTCCTTAGTTTGAATGATTTTTCCTGTTTCATCCCTTTCATACTCAATGAATTTACCAACATCATGTAGTAAACCGCCAGCAATTAACTCATCTTTATTTAACTTATCTCCTAATCCGAGCATCTCGTATCTCTCATATGTAGCTAAACACATTTGTGTTACCGCTCGAATATGCATGATTATAGATATTTTTGGAATTGAATTTTTCCCCATTAATTCAGGAATTAATAATGTAAAAGGAATCAAATGAAGATCTTCTTCTTTCCATCCCCCTTTATTAATCGCTTTTTCAAGAGCTCTAATTATTTCTATTTTCAGTTCTTCATTTCCTATTTCTTCTATTTCAGGAAAGAGTTTTTTTATTTCCATTCAGATGACCTTTTTATCTTTGTAATAGATATTTATGCAATTGATTATCATTTCTGATAACTAGCATAGAATTGGTTATTATAGTATAATTAAAATTATTGCTATAACCTCATTTTCCAACTAACTATCTACTAGTAAATTAACCATTTATGTAACCAAATAAAGCTAGTTTATTCTTTCCATGTAGTGCAACAACTGCAATTCCCTTTTCTCTAAGTTTTAATCGCAATTCTGAATCGTTGGTAGCTACAATAGAATTGTTTTCAATGGCTAACCTCTCAATTTCATCATCAGCTAGCCCATCTGTATTAGAATCCAAAATTCTATATATATTTGCCAGTTCTAAAGCAAGTTTCGCTTTTTTTTGTGTAGAAGGAGAGGCCTCGTGCATAATTCTTTCCAGCTCACAAATAACAATTTTAGGAACAACTATTTCAAAAGAAATGAGAAGAATTCTTTCTAACTCGAGAGAAATATTAATTTTCTTTTCTAAAGGTAGCATTAACATGCTAGAATCAAGTATAACTAACATGCAAAACCTCATTTTAATTTTCTAAGATTTCACCGACTCCTATTAAACGGAATCTACCTGCAATCTTCCTAGATATGGCGATTTTACTATTTGTAGGTGCTGCTACTTCTCGACTTAATCTTATCTTTGCCTTTCCCCCTCTGATCTCTGTAATGACACCTGCTGTTTTAGCTGTGCCAACATTCAACATCAATGTCTCTCCTTGAGCTAAAGGTTGAACCTTTGTTATCTCTTCTGAACCTACAACATGTTCCATTAGATGAACAGAGAGATCAAGATCGATTCTGATAGGCGGTGCATTTCCTGGTGTTGTAATTATATTACCTGACATTTTATCTGCTTTAACTAATGAAGGATCTAATTCTGTTCCTAATCCTACTAATCCTCCAGAATGAGCACTTTTTACAAGTCCTTGTTCACCTATCGATATACTAACAGCTTTTGTTGTAATTGGTGAATAGACTGTTTTATTCCCTTTTTTTATAGAGACACCAGGAACAATCTCAATCTCATCACCCACATTTATTTGCCCTCTGATAATTGTACCACCCAAGGCTCCTCCTTTCAACTTATCAGGTTTAGTACCTGGTCTATTTATGTCAAAAGATCTAGCAACATGCATTTCTAAGGGACTTTCTTTATCAAATTCAGGTGTTGGAATATTTTTTTCTATCTCACAAATTAAAACATCTAAATTAGCTTTATGCATAGCACTAATCGGTACAATGGGTGCATTTTCTGCAATAGTACCTTTAATGAAATCCTGTATCTCTTTATAATTCCTTTTAGCTTCTTCTTCTGTTACGAGTTCAATCTTGTTCTGAGCTATTACGATATTAGGGATTTTCAAAATCTCCATTGCTGCAAGATGCTCTCTTGTTTGTGGCTGGGGACATCTAGAATTTGCTGCAATCAGAAGTATTGCACCATTCATTAAAGTTGCACCCGAGAGTAGAGTTGCCATTAAAACTTCGTGTCCTGGACAATCAACAAATGAAACCCTCCTAAGATATTCTGAAGGTGTACCACATTTTTGACATGTTTTCTCTATGGTATATGCTTCAGGTTCTGGACATTTAGGACATTTACGGAATTCAGTGTCAGCGTATCCAAGTCTGATAGAAATTCCTCTTTTTAATTCCTCAGAATGATCATCAGGAAACTTTCCTGTTAGTGCTTGTACTAATGTTGATTTTCCATTATCAACATGTCCAATTGTTCCAATATTGACAACAGGTTGACGAATAATATTATCTTCTGTGGTTTTTTTACTTTTTTCAGTTGAAGATGTTTTTTCCTCTACTGCAGAGGGCTTTTTTTCACTCATTATCTCTCATCTACGAATAATAATACTGACTATGTAAGTGTTCTTACTATGAGGTTTTTAAGTTCCTTTATTAATAATAATTTATTGAGATTTTTCATGTCTCAAGAACTTTGTGTTCAGCTGATTTACTAAATGCTGTAATTTGAAAACATTGAAATCGTTCCTATCTCCTAAGATATTTAGAAAATATTTGCTATAAGTATGTTTAAAAATAATAGGACAGAACCAGCAATGTAGAAATTTGTGAGATGATATCATCGTGTATTATACAGTAAAAGTTAGGGATACATTAAGGGTTCCACCCAACAAATTTGATGAAAATCTTTCCCAAGTTCTAGCAGAAATCGCTAGACAGAGTTTCGAGGGGAAAATCGATCCAGATTTAGGTTTCATCGTCGCTGTTACTGATATTAACAAAATCTATCAGGGAAAACTAATCTCGGGGGATGGTGGTGCCTATTATGAAACAGATTTTGAATTATTATGTTATCTTCCTGAGATAGGTGAAGTAGTAACAGGAGAAGTAGTGGAATGTGTTGATTTTGGTGCTTTCATTAGGATAGGTACAATAGACGCACTTTGTCACGTTTCTCAAATAGCTGACGATTACTTCAGATATATCCCTAAGAATGCCGTTTTAAGAGGAGATAAATCCAAGCGAGATTTACTTGTGAATACACGAGTTCGTGCAAGAGTAATCGCTGTCAGTATTGGCAAATCTGCAATAAGAGTTGGGTTAACCATGCGTCAGAATTCTTTGGGTGCTTTTGAATGGATAGATGAATGGAAAGATGATCTTAGTAAATCTAAAACTTCAGCGAAGGAGGCATCCTAATGTCAAAAGCTTGTAAAATTTGTCATCTTATTGTAGAAAAAACAGCTAATATGTGTCCAAACTGCAAAACACAAGATTTGTCTTCTGAATATACTGGTGAAGTTTTTATTTTAAATCCAGAAAACAGCGATGTAGCAAAAAGAATGAAAATAAGCAATAAGGGCCATTATGCTCTACGCGTTCGGTGAAAAATTTGGGTTTTGAAGGCAATAAGAATTATGTTCTGCCTGAAGATCAAAGAAAACATTTCAAAAAACCTTTAGATGAACTTTTTTGCGAAAAAAAAGATATTGAAACTATCATTCATCAGATATCCAAAGATGAATCGATACCAAAGATAATAACTGTAGGTGATGTGATTACTGAAACTCTTCTAAACGGATCTATTGTTCCAGATTTAGCAATAATTGATGAACAAGTACAGAGAAAAAAAATAGAGAAACAAGATTATTCTCTTTTCGAGCAAGAAGTAGCAGAGAATCCCGCAGAATCGATTACACAAGCAGCCTGGAACAAAATTAGTTTTGCATTAAAAAAGGATGAAAACAAAATCATTATAAAAATAACAGGAGAAGAGGATTTGCTGGTGCTACCAGCGATATTAGAAGCACCTTACAATTCAAAAGTCTTATATGGGCAACCTAATGAAGGTGTAGTATTAGTGACGGTCACTAAAAAAATGAAGCAAAAAGTAAAACAACTACTACTTAGAATGGTGAAAGTTGATGAAAATTGATATAGTTAAGAAAACTGAAAATAAGCTACTGGATAGAACAGAAATTGAAGTTCAAGTAGAACACCATGGGGAAGCTGTTCCAAAACGAGATGATTTTCTAAATAGAATATCAGCTTTATTAAATAAAGAAAGAAATCAAGTAGTTCTGATTAAATTGGAAGCAAAATATGGTATGGGAGTAAGCACAGCTCTAGTTCATGCTTACGAAAGTGCTGAAAGGGCAAAAGCTGTCGAAAGAGAATATTTACTCAAACGATCTGGGATAGGAAAAGAAGAAAAACAAGAGTAACTTGGTGAGAAAATGAGTTCTGTACATAAAAGATACGAAATCAAAGATGGCAAGATTGTGAGAAAAAAGAAGGTATGCGAACGCTGTGGAGATTCGGTATATATGGCTGAACACAAAGATCGTCAAACTTGTGGTAAATGTGGTTTTACTACATATAAAAGAGGACGAAAAGCATCAACTTAATTTTTTAACATCTCACAATAGAAAAATTTAACTAAATATTTGCTACTTCTCTTTTGGCGAATGACTGATTGAGACGGCTTAGATGTGTCAACACATAGGATAGAAAACCTTATAGGACGCCGTTAATCTGAAAAAAAATTATCACAAATATTAAATGTATCTCTTTTATTTAGTAATTAGAATAAAGGAGTTATACGGATGAAAACTCTTGAAATAAACATACCAGAAGGTCTTTTAGACTATCTCCAAGAATTAGTTGACGAAGGTAATTTTGAATCTGTAGAAGTTTTTATTTCACATGCTTCATATTGGTTAGCTGAATTATATGGATTTGGAGAAAAAACTGAGGGAAAAAGCTTAAGTGATTTGATAGCGGAACAAATAATTTCAAAAACAGGGAAGGAAGAAAAAGTTGCTCCCAAAGCAGAG
>JAGLTP010000673.1 GCA_023135215.1 Candidatus Heimdallarchaeota archaeon | reverse complement strand
TTAGATCTGAAGTTTCTGATGAGTATGCTGAGTTTGAATATATTATCCAAAAAATCCTTTTCGAAAACGATGTCAGTGTTCCGCAACCATTTTTGATGAAGTTTACTCCAAACACTTTGGAAAGATCGTATTTTATAATGGAGAAAATTGAAGGACCTCAACTAGCTGAAGCTATGGAAAGTAATCCTGAACAGTTTGATAATTTATTGTTTAAACAACTTCAAGAGTTACATAAAATTCATAATATTGATCCGAAACTATTTCCTCAAATTGTGTCATTTGACATTGAGAAGAATCCTTTTGCACCAGTTGAATATCTGCTAAATCGAAGAAAATCTTATCTTGAGAAATATCCAGAAGACCTAAAAGAACTAAAACCTGTCTTTGAATGGTTAGAAGAGCGTAAGAAAGATAATCCATGTGAAAAATTAGTTCTAATCCATGGGGATTATCATGGATTCAATATCATTGTTCAGGAAAATCAAGAGTTAAAAATCTTAGATTGGACAGGAATTAGTATAAGTGATTTTAGAAGAGACTTAGCATTTACAGCTACTACTACAAGTTCAATGGTTGGTGAAAATTTGTCATCTAAAATAGTAGACATGTATGAACAAATTTCAGGATTAAAAGCAGAGAATCTCAACTATTTTCTGATTTTAGAAAATATCTTCAACTTAATTAGATTCTATAGTGGAATAAACAATCCATTGATCACCAACGAAACTGAAGATAGTATGAATTTCTTCAAATCTGTTAGAACATATCCATTGTTTCTTGTAGATTTAATAAGTGAAACATGTGATGTTGAACTGAAACAAATCAAAGAGTATTTTGAAGCAGAAGATTAAAAAATACTAGGAGGGTGATTTTACTCCTTCTATTTCTAATCTCATTTTCTTTCTGTGCTTTAGATTGAGATGTAATAGTACAATTGCTGTTATGGGGAGAATTAGATCATTAACAAAGAGTGTAGTTCCAAAGTTACCATGAGAGAAATTACCATTAGCTATAATATCCCAAATATGAACACCTGCAGCTCCGAAAAGAAAAATCGATTTTGCATAGATCTACAAGACACTCTTCAACGCAGAAAGGAATCTTTCAATATTTTCTGGTTGGGCAGTATGTCCCATAACTCCAATTCGCCAAATCTTACCAGCTAATGGACCTAAACCACCACCAATTTCGATGTTATGCTCAAACCGCAGTTTCTTTCTAACTTCTGCTTCGTCAATACCTTCAGGAATGGAGACTGCATTTAGCATTGGTAGACGAAACCTATCTTCAACATACATTTTCAGACCCAATTCATCCAGACCTGCTTTCAATTTATTGTGACATTCTGCATG
>JAGLTP010000672.1 GCA_023135215.1 Candidatus Heimdallarchaeota archaeon | reverse complement strand
ATCAATTTCAATCTCAAAATCCTTTCTTTCATTTGTTATTTTTATTGTCAAATCACAAAACGATTCAATCAAGTCTTCAGCAGGGGCTGAACCTTTGTAAGCGTATCCATTGATGATAAGTACTTTGCATTTTTTCTTATTTGTTAATATATAGAGATTTTCAAAGATTCTTCTTAGGATATCTCTATTCTCCTCTTTATGCGTCTCTCCTCGAATATAATCCGTTATATGATCTATTACAACCATTCCAATTTCATGAGAACTGAAATTAATTATCTGCTCGATTTGATGCTGTAATTCCCTTAGACTCTGAATCTGGATTGGGAAGAAATGTTGCTTAAGATCAGGGTAATCCTTCCATCTGTCATCAATCACCATCTGTTTAATCCTTTTCAGAATTGATGTAGAATGACTGGTGATTATGTAGAAAGTCTCTTTTGGTAATATTTCTATTGCTGATTGAAGAGCTAATGTGGTTTTACCTACACCAGGAGGACCGTAAAGATGAATCAGCCTTACCTCTCTCTCTATATCAATAAAATGAATCTCAGAATCATGTGAAATATCCTCTTCATTCTCTTGATTAATTTGATTTTCTTCTTTCAAATTTGAAAAAATATCTGGTTTGATTACAGCCTTTTCCTCTCTTTCAATCTTAGGTTTAGGTGGTTCTGGAATGCTCTCTTGTTTGATTATTTCGATGGCGTTTTCTTCGATATTTTCTTCTACAACTGAGTCTTTTGGAATGGGATATCTAATACTCGGATATGGGTGTTTTGAATCAGATGGACACTGTTTTTCGGATTTAATTTTATCTTCTTCAGTTATACTTCCTCCCAGTTTTTCCAAAGCTGATTCGACATTTTCAACGATTTTATCAATCATCTCATTGAGTTCGTATTTACTCCCCAAAAGGATCAGCCTCTAGAATCTTAGCTTTTTTCGATTTAATCATAGGTTCTTCTCTTTCATGAATTGAATGATGATAAAAAGGAATTAATAAAGTGATTATGAAAAGTCCTTGTGCGAGAGCTTCATTACCAGCAAGAAAGTGTACTAAGAAATAAACAGGCAGTGAAAGTACGAGCAATTTCCCTATCCATTTGAAGATTGATTTTACACTTACTTTTATAATCTCTTCGCATTCGTGATAATCAGGAGCTGCCATGAGAATAACGGCAAAAGCTAAAACAAATAGAATAATACTTACCCACAGATAATTTTCTACATACAAATATTGAGCCCAATAATATATGAATGAACCAATATAGGATTGAATAAATAATGGAGCAAGAACATTGGATGTAATTCTACAATCAAAATCTCTTAGTTCTTCAGTTTTGAAAACTGATTTCTCAAAATCTGTTTCAATAATCGGAACTCCATATACCCAGTAGAAAAATCTCTTTATGGGGAATCTAATTAGATTACCAACAAATCTTATAACATCTGATATTTTTCCTGGTAGAAAGGAAATTATCCATCTTAGAAACAAAGAAATTAGCCAGAATTTTAGATAGAATTCAATAATGTTCAAGAAAAACATATCTTCAATCATCTTGAGTACCTCTCTCAATTTTTGTGTTTCCAACCTTCTTTTCAGGTGGTAATGGAATTGATGAAATCTTTGAATCTATATTATCTTCAGAGACTTGATTGGAAGAATTGTTGTTGTTAAATTTCTTGTTCAAAGCAACGTAAAGTTCTTCTTTGATCTCTTCTGGAATGGCAACATCAACATACTCGTTTGCTAATTTACTAATGAAATTCTCAATATCTGCAGATGAAGGCATTTCAACATCCAAGAACTCAATTATTTTGAGTAAATAAGAGTAAGAGGGATAAAAAAATGGCATGTCATTTTTGTCACAAAAGAGATGCACAAATTTGAGGAAAGTGTTAGTTTTTACTACAAAGTTACTTTCCAAATTCCTTTCAATAGCTTTCTTATAATATTCTCTAGCTGTTGTAAGAAAAGAATCAATAGAGAAATCTAGTTCTTTGAGAAGAACTTCTTTTATCATAGATTTTTGGATTTTGTCTTCTTCACTTTCTTCTTCAGTGGGTGCTTCTTGAATTATATCTTCTTGAAGATATTTGATCTCTTCTTCGCTAAAAATTTCATCTTCATCTAGAGATATTGCCTCTTCAATCTTAGCCTCTTCGACAGTTATTTCTACGTCGTTGCTTTCTTCTCTAGTGTGTTTTTCATAATTAACTATAATACTATGAGAGGGAAATAATTCATTTAATATTTCTTGCTTTGGACTTTCAAATTCTATTCTTTTCTCTCTTTTTAATTCCTTTATAAGCTCAATCGCATCAAGGAAAAATGTTTCTTCCAAGTTTTTTATTGAACTAAGTAGTGAGTTCTGTTTACATCTGTGAATATTTCCTTTAAGTAAAAGAATTTCATATCTTGAAGTATCTACTATACTACAATTATACTTGAGACTAATTTTTTGTAAAGATATCTTTGAAAGAGAACTTAATATTGATAAAGAGGATGAAGAGACTAAATGAACTTCTAATATAATCAAAGGTGTAAGATTGTAAGTATTTTTTCTTCTTTGAGCAAGAACCGCAAAACCTCTTTTATAAGAATCTCCAACTAAAATTGATTGTCTTCTCAAATCAACTTGATCAACATCTCCCTCATCCAGCTCTTCTTCCAATATTCTTGATTTAGCAGTTACTCTTCTAATAGAATAATTTACTCCTTCAACTGCAATTACAGAACCTACACTTGCAATTATTATAACTACCCATTGGTAATTTGGATCCCAGAGTATAAACATAATTATGAACAAGAAGAACCAGAATCCTAACACTATCAGAATCTGATATTTCCAGGGAAGCTCTCCTCTGGTTTGGATATTCTCCTTTATATTCTTCTTTTGATTTTGACTCACAGTTTTTAGTTTGTCAAATAATGTAGATGTAGCCATGTTCACTAAAATATATGTGAATTACTTTTTAAGGTAGGAGAAAATTGAAAATGAAATCAGAGATTATCTTGGGAAATCTGTGCAATCTCTAAAATGAATTCATCATTCTCTGTTTGTTGTTTTTTACTGAATTTTCTCCCTCTATAAATTCTAAGAATTATCCCCATAATTAACCAACAATCAAATAACACGAAAATTCCCACTAAAATGGTCTTTGGACTTTTGAATAAAGGTATATCAGTGAATTCCTGATTTTGTTCAAATGGTGTATCCTCATCTGATTGATACAAAGAAAATTTGATATCTTCTAATCGAACAATTGCTCCGTTTCCTGATATTGAAAATATGATTTTTATCTCGTTATAGCCTTCAACTAATACTATCTGTTCTGAAAATTCCTCCGAACCAAGATCTGCTATACTTTTCGAAAAAGTGAGTTCATTATTTACAATAAAATAAATGTTCAAACCACCGAAATTTGAATCTTGAGACGAGAGTGTTAAGGATAGGTTTGTTCTAAATCCTAAAGTATTGTTCTCTATGAAAATTACATCATAATACTCTTTATTTACAGAACCAATAATTGGTGTCTCAATTTCTATGAATTCTTCAAAAGTTATCTGATAAGTCTGTTTGTTAATATGGCTTATTGCACGGGTGTTGATCGTTGTAGTATTATAGATGTAGATTACTCCTGCTCCCTCTGCTTGAGCATTAAATTCTATCATAATCTCATCTAGATAATTATATGTGAAGGTATGAATATCCAAAAAAGATTTTTCATTGGTTTGAGCTACTGATTTTATGGTACCTGAAGTAAGTTGAACTAAACCTTGGAAAACTGTAAATCCGATTCCATCAAATATTTTTGTTCCTTCGAAACTAATACAGATTGAAATATTCAGAATTTGCTCTGCAATGCTTAATGAAGGTTTAAAGGGAGAAAGACTTAAAGATTCGTTAATTTCATCATTCCATACAATTTCATGATATACCTCTTCATTAGAAGTATCTTCAACTGCATATCCATCAATTGCTAAATTACTAATTTCTATGAAATCAATAGACATCTCAATTCGAAAGTCAAATATTATTACGTTGATTCCTGTATCGAGGTTTAGTTCAAGTTCTATCGAATTTTCTCTATCAGCATCAAAATTCAGAAATTCTTGTTCTTCTGAGTTGACTACTACTCGTAGTTCCCTCTTAAGGGAGAAAAAATCATTTGTTATAAATGAAAGGTGCAGAAGTAGGATGTAATCTATGTCAAATGAGTTATTTAGAACAGACAATGCATATACTCTCTTGACTCCTAGAATCTCTCCATCAAAACTCATCGACTCAGGTGTTATTTCAAAACTTTGTTGTGTTTCAGTAATCACTGGAATTGGAAGATTAACAAAAGCAGTATGAGCTAGAACAGTTATACTCCCACTCAGACCATATGAAGCTTGTCCTTGAAAATTAAGTGTTAGATTCAAGTTGGAATTAATTTCATTCGCTAGCGAAAATCCTTGTATCAATTCGTGTTCAAAAGTGTCCTGCATATGACTTTCAATCATAAACTCAAGAGTCTCTGTTTCGAATTCGAATTCAACTATTAGATCAGATTTGAGTGATTTGTCACCTTCCACTAAGAAGAAAAGATGAATTTCACAGAAACGATTAATACTCGTAATATCTAAAGAAAGGTTTAGGGAGCTTTCATTAAATGTTTCATTGAATTCAAACGTGATGTTATCTCCCAATGTCCCTGAAAGCTCCCCACTTGTGTGTGATGAGTAGGGTGTTGAATTGAGCAGATGTAAGCCTGACCCCACCCATGTAACATTATCGAGAGTGATGCAAGTGACCAATATGATCATCAACATTATACGGGTGAGATGTAAGCGCATGTCTGCTCAATAGATGAATCCAGAAATTGGTTTTTAAACTAGATAAAACCTAATCAAAAGTTTTTATCGGATATTTTCTACATTATCTATGTAATTTGAATTACTTTAAATACAATCGTGTGTCTTTTATTAATATGTCTTCAGAAGGGGAAGATTCTATTCCTAGTGATAAATTAAGAGAGATGGAGAAGGCAAAAATTGTAGTTGAGAAGAAGAAAACAAAAGATGTAGATGAAGTTGTTGTACGTGACGATAAAAATAGGTTTCCAGTCTATTACTTCATATCAGAATCACTTTTGCTTATATTAACAATCGTAGGATTTTCAATAACTTTACTTAGCCCAAGTCTTATCTTTGACCTTGTATCTCGTTATGGAGATAGTTTTTATTGGGAAATTGACACATGGATATTTATTTTCATACTCCCTGTTGCTTCACTAATTCTGTTAAACACATATCTATTTGTGTTTAAACTGAATCCTAATTACAGATTATACGGATTTATACTGAGATTTGTTGGAATTATCCTTGTATTTGTGTTTTCTATTTCATTAAGACATCCAAATGGATATTACTATTATTATGAAGGAGCAGCATTGGGGATGTATTTCATACTAATCTATGCGTTCTTTTCACAATTCATATTGAAAATATATCTGATCACAAATGACAAAATGATAAAAGATTCTTTATTCAGAAAAGCTATCGCTGGATCACCTTCAGAACTTGAATGGAGAAAGCACAATACAACTTCAGGTTATTTAGCAATAGTTACAGGTATGTTCTTTATACAATTCATTTGGTTATTCTACCATCCATTTCTTAGGAAATTCTTAATGAAAAGATCAAAACGAAAATTGATAATAGAAAGTCTGGATTATGAAAAAGATGTCAATTTAACTACTGTATCTTTAGAGATTGGTTTGAGTTTAGAAGAGTGTATCTTCATATTAAAACAAATGGT
The DNA here is from genome assembly GCA_023135215.1 of Candidatus Heimdallarchaeota archaeon. The sequence goes on along the minus strand of JAGLTP010000672.1, from coordinate 219 downwards.
TCTGAAGAGGGAAATCAACGTTGAATTCACAAGATATGGTGCAATCTTAAAGGAAATCAGAAAACCCAAGAGATTAACACCTCGTATGAAAGAGAAGTATGATATTTATGTGAGTCAGCATAAATTATCAGAAATAGAGGTTAAAGCGAATAGATTTTTAGATTTAGCAGAAAGAGAAAAACTTCTAGAAGAAGATTTTCGTAAAGTTCTACAAATAAA
>JAGLTP010000671.1 GCA_023135215.1 Candidatus Heimdallarchaeota archaeon | reverse complement strand
GTGAAAATAAAATCAGTCTTGTTGTGTTAGTTCTAGCAATAGGTTCAGGAATTTTCATGACAACTTTAGATACTTCGGTTATTGTACTTTTATTAGAGACAATTAAAGATGATTTTAATATTCAACAGAATCATATCCAATGGGTAATCTTAGTCTATCTAATGGTTATGATGGCTTTCACAGTGTTATCAGGCAATCTAGGAGATAAATATGGATATAAGCTACTATTTCAAATAGGAGTAGGAATTCTAATTCTCGGTTGTATTCTGTGTTTTTTCTCTCATTCATTCGCGTTTTTAATTGTATCCAGAGTAATTGTGTCGATAGGAGTATCCTCCATAATCTCAAACGGAATGGCGATATTAACGTATTTTACAACAACTGAAAACAGAGGATCAATAATAGGGTTTACAAATCTTTTGATTGGTCTCTCAGTACTTATTGGAGTAGTTTTAGCTTCAGTTTTAAAGGATAAATTTGGATGGAATAGTGCCTTTCTTATTAACATCCCAATTGGGATTGCGAGTCTAATTTCAGTGAAACTTTGCATCCCAAAGATAACAATTGAAAGCAAAAAGCAAGGAACAGATTGGATGGGGGCATTTGCCTTTGCTTTATTCTTGTCTCTCCTAATTCTAAGTTTTAGTGTTTTTGTTGATTTGAAGATAAATAGATATCTTCTCTGGGCAGGGATCATACTTTTGCTCAGTTTTGTTTTTCTTGGAGCTTTTATTCTAATTGAGACTAGGACGAAAAATCCATTCATAGATCTTGAGGTGATTAAAAACAAAAAGATCTTGGTAGGGATAATAACAGCGATTTTAGCTGAATTGGGAATGATTGTTATTGTCTATCAATATCCCTTCTATTTGCAAGAGATACAAGGAATGACCAACATTATGCTCGTAGGTTTAACTATAGCTGGATTACCAATAGCAATGCCTATTTTTGCTGTAATAGCTGGGAAAATATCAGATAAAATCGACGCTAGGATCATCTCAACAATAGGTTTAGTTTGTATGTCCTTAACTTTTCTAGTCCTTATCTTTATAATTAAAATAGATACACCAATCTGGCAATTAGTAATTGTGTCTGTTTTAATGGGAGCATCTAGTGGAATATTCATGACTCCAAATAACAATTCTGTGATGACAGCAGCTCCTAAGGAAAAATTGGGTGTTGTTGGAGCATTGTCAAGATTATCGATGAGTGTAGGAATCAGTTTAGGTACAGCATTATCTGCATGTCTGTTTGTCTTATCAGGAAATATACTTGAAAGAAGAACAGGATTAGGAATAGAGCATCCTCCTCACTATATTATTTCCCTTAGGGTTGAATTTATCATATTCAGTATAATAGTTCTACTCACAGCATTCTACTCCTATAGCAGAGGACCTGAAGAAAGAGGAAAGAAACTTCTCAAGGGAAGTTAGTAGCTTTTTCATATCAAAAATCTTAAGAAACTATTCATTCAGTCGAACAAGTGAATCCAAAGATTAATTCCAGTACAGAATATACCAAAGTTAGTTTTTTTATTTTGGTTCTATCTGTAGGTTTTGGATTCATTATGATATTCTCTGATATTACTGCAACCTTCTTTCTATTAGATTCAATCAGAACTGACCTTATTCTTCAACAGAAACAATTACAATGGATCACACTTATTTATGTTGTAATTTTTTTAGCTTTTGCAATCTTTTCAGGAGATTTAGGTGATAGTTACGGACACAAAATGATTTTTAAAATTGGAGTTTTAGTTTTTGTACTGGGTAGTTTTTTATGTTTGTTTTCTAATTCCATAATTTTTCTATTACTGGCTAGAGTAATTTTAGCCATTGGTGTATCCTTTATTCTCCCAACAGGGATTGTAATCCTAACTCATTTTACATCAGAAGAGAAAAGAAGTGTGTCTTATGGAGCTATTTATTCTATAATTGGTCTGTCTATAATAATAGGAGCTGTTTTAGCATATGTAATCACACTTTATATAAATTGGAATTATTTTTACTTGATTAATATTCCAATTGGGATATCGTGTTTTCTTCTGGTTCATTTCTATATCCCCAAATTTTCAGATTTAACTTATGAAAAACGAACACGAACAGCATGGTGGGCTGATCTAATTTTTGCTTTTTTCTCTGCATCGTTCTTTTTTAGTATAAGTATTTTTATTGATTTGGAAACAAATCAAGGAGAACTTTGGCCAGGGATACTACTTATAATCAGCTCGTTTTTTGTTTTATATTTTGCTTTTACAAGAAGAACGCGTTTAATTCCTATTGTTGGACGAGGATTAAGAAGAAACAACCAGATATTCACTAGCATAATAGCAGCTGCAATATCCGTATTTGGTTTCATAGGTTTGATACTTACAATTCCAGATTTCTTAATAGAGATACAAGAAAAGGGGAATATTATTCATGTAAGCAAAATAATGGTTGGATTACCTATTGGAATGACGGTTTCTGCAATGATAACAGGTATAGTATCTACTAAAATTAAGAACAGATTGTTACAGATAATTGGTTTAATCGGAATTTCTGCAACATTATTGATTTCTAGTTTTACTATTGAACTTAGTAGTTCTATTTGGGTTCCTATTTTAATTTCCATTTTTACTGGAATTTTCACTGGAATCTTATTACCTGTAAACAATGATTCGTTGATGAATGGGGCTACAAGAGAGAAATTCGGAGTAGTAAGTTCACTAGGTTTAATTGCTATTGTTATAGGAATGATCCTGAGTTTTATTCTGTCTTCTTTCATCACTCTTTTCACAAATATTATTATGGAAAATAGAACCGGTCAAGGAATAGAATTTCCTCAAACTTATATTATTTCAATGCAAACACACTACATTATTTTTGGAATAATTATCCTATTGGGAACAGTATATTTATACTTTAAAGGTAAAGAAAAAAAAGAAGCAAGTACTACTCACATTGAAGAGTAGAATTGATTAAACATCTACATTGCTAAGAAGGATTTGTGAATTCTACTATCCTCAGTTAATTCAGGATGGAAGGTGCACAAAAGAATATTCTTGCTTTGAACCATCACTATAGCTTCTTTATGTTCAGATATAACTTCAACTTCTTCTGAATTCACTGAAAGAATCTGAGGTGCCCTGATGAACACTCCATGGAATTCCTCAGGTTCTAAACTCTTGATATTTAGTTTAGCTTCAAAGGAGTCGATTTGACGACCATAAGCATTTCTAGCAGTAGTTATATTAATTAATCCTAATCCCTCAAAAGGCTCATTATCGGTGTGACCTTCAATTTCGGTACTTACAAGAACTACACCAGCGCAAGTTCCTAAAATCCTCATCCCTTCTTCAAATTTCTTAATGAGCATTTTACGTAGATTATCTTCAGGTTGGTGAACAATGCTAAGTTTGTTCATAACAGTAGATTCTCCACCAGGAATAATCAGATGAGTAATAGGTAGAATGTCTTCAACAGTTTTGACAAGAGTAACAGGATAATCAGGGTCGTTCATAGCTCTGTTAACAGCTACAACATGCTCTCGGAAATCCCCTTGAAGAGCTAAAACCCCAACTACCGGTTTATCCATTAGATATCTGCACCTCTTTCTTGCATACTTAATTCCATTTTATCTGTTTCAATGCCAAACATTGTTTTCTGTTCATCAACCATTGCTTGTGCTTCTAATACTTTGTCTGGATCATTAAAGTGAGTTGTTGCTAA
>JAGLTP010000670.1 GCA_023135215.1 Candidatus Heimdallarchaeota archaeon | reverse complement strand
ACATTTCTTTTTTACTCCTTGGTTCATTATTGATAATCAGTATTACTTGTGCTGATACTATTATCTTAGCAGATGCATGTGATGATAAGATTGGTTCTTTGATTATGCGATATCATCTAGGTGGTGCATCAGCTCCAACATATGCACATTATATACAACAATATCTTGAGGAAATCGGAATTGAAGTAACTTTGATCAATGAAGATTGGGAAGCTTACATGTACACATTAATTTTCAATCCAGCATATGATATAACTTATGTTGCTTTGACTAATGGAGGGGCTACACCTGAAGCTAGAAGTGTTTACACGGAAAATGGTTCTTTGAATATCTTTAGGTTTTCAAAGGACATCCCCTATTACAATGAAAGCGAACAAATGCAAAACCAAGCTGAAACTATTCTTAATCTTGATGAAAGGCAACAACTCTATTATGACTGGCAACAGCTGATGATGGATAAAATAGTACCAATTTTACCTTTATATACTCCAAACTTCTATAGCGTAATTTGGTCAAATATTAAGGGATATGATATGAGATGGGGATTTGATGCATCATGTCCGTATATGTATTTTGAAGGATTACATGAAGGTCAAGAATCAGTTGAAGAATTCAACATTCGTGATGCTATGTGGAGTGAGTTAAATCCTATACTTTTAAGTGATACATCCAGTCAATGGATTTATAGCTTAGCTGCTGATTCTCTGCTCGAATGGAGTCCTGATCAAATACCTTTGAAGACGGGAGTAATCAATGATTGGGAACAAATCTCTGACAATCATTATAAATTCTATATGAGAGATAATATCTTTTGGAATCCTTCATTTAATGTGACAGGTAGAAATGCCAGTTCTCTTCCTTTAGTCACAGAAAGTTCTCCTGGAATCTGGGAAGTAACTGATTCTAATATTCTAATGCAAGGTCTCAAAGCAGGGGAAGAGAGCAATGGAATAAATCAACAGATAACTGCAAAAGATGCCGTCTTTACATACTTAACATTGGGAAACTTAAATATTAGTAAAAATCATGATACTATTGATTTTATCTCAGATATCTATGTTGATCCTGTAAATGATCTAGCTTTTCACATAGAAGTAGATGGTGATCCTGATACTTCAGAAATCGAACCTTACATTGATTTCTTTGTTGGAATGAATTTCAACACACTCCCAGAATTCTTCTTGAATTCGTCTAATCCTAGTTTAACTTATAGCAGTGGAGGAGTTGAAACAAGGGGACTCTACGATGAAATAGTGAATTCAACACAGTGGCAGGTTTTTAGTAAATCATGTTTTGGTCATGGAAAATATTTACTGGATTATTATGAAGAAAATGTAATTACAGTTCATACTAGAAGTCCTTTTTGGTTTGGAATAGGTGCAATTGATGGTGTAACTGGTAAAACCCCATTTGTTGAATCAGTAAATACGCATGTTATTCCAGATGATCATTCTTCATTAGCAGATTTCAAAGATGGTAAATTAGACTATATGGGAATTTCATCCTTTCCAGAAGAAAGGAAATTAATGCAAGAAGATTCAAGATTTGAAGTACAATCAGAAGTAAGAGATTACTTTCTTTTCCTAGCATTTAATTTGCAAAGAGAATTTGTTGGGGGTGAGGATAATAAGGTTTTCTTGACAGAACCAGGAAAGGAAAATTATACAAAAGCTTGTGCTGTTCGAAAAGCTATTTGTTATGCTATAGATAGAGAAGAAATGAACAATGATTTTCATGACGGAGAATACATTATTGCTCACAATCCTATGTATCCTTATACTGCTTTCTATTATTATGATGATGTAATCAAATATGATTATAATCTAGACAAAGCAAGGGAGTGGTTAGAAGCAGCTGGATACATCGAAACTAAAGAAACAATTTCTACTGCATTAAGTTGTATTCTTGCTATCGTTATGTTGCAAACATCTATCTTTGTAAAAAGAAGGAAAATGAAGTAGATTTTTCACAATTTCTTTCTAATTCCTCTAAATTTTAAGAGATAAATATAATAAGGATTGATTTCCATGTAGATATTGTACATTAGGTGCTTTTCTTATGAGTGAAGAAAGAGAATTGGAAGACCTTGAGGAAGAGTATGAAGATCTTGATGAACTTGAAACTGTTTCTTTGGATCTTGAGGAGTATAGTGATTTAGCAGGATTAGAAGATATCCCTGAAGAGCAAGTTGTGGAATCTTCTGATAAGGACATCATAATTACATATGGTGATAGAATTGAAGATGAGATAGCAAAATTGGAGAAAAGATTTGAAGGGAAAAAGAAAGAACTCGAAGATACTGAACCTGAAATTGCTATTAGACAAATTGCTGAAATACTTGATGCTAGCAGAATTCTGGAAGCTAGAGAATTAACTGCTAAGATTGCTTATTATATTGCTTCTCTTTTTAGTGCTCAAGCAGACCATAAAGAAGCTACTGAATATTTCCTTATGGCAGTAAGCGAAGCTAGGAAATCTGAAAATAAAGAACTACATCTAGAGTATTTAACACCTTTTGGAATTAATTTGATGAATTTTGACTTTAAAGATGCTTCAATAGTTTTTGGTCAAGCAGTTAAATTAGCAGAAGAGATAGGTATTCAAGAAGCCTATGCTAAAAATACTGTTTATTTTGCAGATTGTCTTTCAGTTGGAGATATCAAACAAGCTATAAGTCTCTATAATGAAAGTAAAGATTACTTCAAATCAATCAATGATTGGCATTGGGTAGGGAATATAGATTTCAGAATAGGCAATCTTTACTTGAAATCAAGAAATTATATTCAAGCTCATGAATTCTTGGAAAACGCAAGAGTGGTTTTAAGTGAATTTTCTGAAATATTAGAAGGTTTGCAATTACCAAAGTACCTAAACATAGCTAGACAACTTCTTTATTCAGGTCACTCTTTGAAATCACGTCTCAATCTCCCC
>JAGLTP010000067.1 GCA_023135215.1 Candidatus Heimdallarchaeota archaeon | reverse complement strand
CCAATAATAGCTACTGCTTGAGTCTTAGATTCAAGTGTTATAAGCTCTTCAGTATCATAAATCTGAAACTTTGACATTTTTACTACTATTATTAATTAAAAAAAGAATAAAAAGCCCACAAAATATTAATTGAGAAAAAGAAGTTAATCTCTCCACAAAGCCTCAATAGAAATATCTTCTGGTTTAGCGAGATAAGGTGATTTAACTTCTGCTATAACTACTGTTACAGATAACTCGTCATCAGGTATTGAATCGTCTATGTTACAACCCCAAACAAATTCCGCTTTGGGATGTATCTGATCAGTTATCATTGTTGTGATAGTATCTACTTCTGTCATTGAAATGTTTTTGTTTGCTTTTATATTTACCAATGCTCCAGTAGAAGAGGTTATATCAATGTCTAGTAGGGGATTAGATAATGCGTTGGTTATCGCTTGAATTGCTCTGTTCTCACCTTTTCCTCTACCTACACCTATAACAGCTGGTCCACTTCTGCGAAGGATTTTCTTTGTATCGGCGAAGTCAACATTGACTCTAGCTGGAAGAACAATAAGTTCTGTAAGTCCTACCACTGCATTAATCAAAACATCGTCTGCAAGCTTAAAGGCATCCCACAATGTAAAATCTGGCGCATACATCAGTAGTTTTTCGTTTGGAACTACGATAATTGTATTTGAGTAGTCATCTAGTTCTCTGAGACCTTCTAAAGCTGTTTCCATTTTTGATTGTCCTTCAGAGGCAAAGGGTAAAGTACAAACACTAACAACTAAGCATCCTTCTTCTTGAGCAATTCTAGCAAAGTAGGGTGCTGCACCAGTTCCTGTTCCTTTCCCTAAACCGCAAGCAACAAACACTAAATCGTTTCCTCGGACAAGTTCTCGTATATCTTCTTCATTTTCTTCAGCAGCAGCTCGACCGATATTAGGATCATTTCCTGCACCAGTTCCATTCGTTAATTCTCTACCAATTAGCAACTTCTTTGAAGCTTGAGTACTCAACAAATGTCTAGCATCAGTATTTACACCTACAGTAGTGGCACCAAGTATGCCTCCTCGAGCCATAATGTTGTTGATTGCATTGGAACCTGCACCACCAACGCCTACCCCCAATATGCGGTTGGTACGAAGAACTCTTTGAATATAGGAATCAACAGAGTGGCTAGAGAATCTATCAGGAGTACTACTCTGATTTAACAGAAAACTTTCGAGTTCTTTGTCCGTTTGAGCACTATCAAAGGTATCTTCTTCCTCCTCTGGAAGATCTTCTTCTTCCTCTTCTGGAAATTCAATAATAAAATCTTCTTCCATCTGCTTTCAATGAAGCTTTCGAAAAGTAAAATAACAAAACAAATATGACCGAGAAGACTCTCCCGTATTACATTAAGCTTTTAGTGTACTTTTGATGGAATGTTTAAATTGTTGTTATTACTGCTTTAATCCAACCATTGAAGCAGTTTGACTGAATCACTAGTACGAATATAATACAAAAATAATACATGAATCATACTTTTTTGTACTTGCTGCTTTGATTAAGGAAAAAAGATTTGGTGCACGCGCCGGGATTCGAACCCGGGTTCCAGCCGTGGCAGGGCCGAGTCCTACCAACTAGACTACACGTGCAAACAAATTGGTACGCCAACCGGGATTTGAACCCGGGTTCCCAGCTTGGAAGGCTGAAGTCCTACCACTAGACTATTGGCGTATATGACTACACTTCAATTTTAACTTTTGATTTTTAATCTTTCCGATTATGAGATATAAATTGGTAAACAGAAATTTAATTTAACAAGAAAAGGAATTACAGCTAGAGGATATCAATGGATGCAAAAATCTTTCACAAAATAATGATAAGACACTTTGAAGAAACTCAATCTTTCATAGATGAGTTGAAAGATGAGATACTTCTTCAAAAACCTTTGATGGATGGTCGACCTTTGGGTGAAATTGTACTACATATGATAAGATCACTTGAATTTTATTTTACAGGTATTGTAAAAGATGAATGGAAACCTCTTTCTTATAATCTAGATGAATATGGAAATGAGAAGGCTATTAAGGAGTTATACAATAGAGTAACATCAAAAGCTGTTTTTCTTTTAGAACAGATATCAGAATCAATGCTTAAAGAAGAAGTGCTTGACTTTAGTAGACCTGCGACAAAAGCAGAAATTCTTCAAGAGGTGTTGGAACACAGTCTTCATCATAGGGGACAACTAAGTGTATACTTTAGATTGCTTGATATGGACCCACCGGTTATTGAATATATAATCTGAACCTTTTCTATTCCATATATCTCAATAAATATTCCAGCACAATATTGTTAAACAAGTCTGGTTTAGTTTCGTAGACGTCATGATCAGCATTTGGAATAATGGCAAGTTCCGCATTTGGAATTAGTTTGTACATTTTCACACATTCATCGATAGAAGATGCTGCATCTCGATCACCTGCGATCACTAAGATAGGTGTGTTAATTTGTTCAATTCTTTTTTCAGGAAAATGTGACGGATCTAGCCACATTTTTGAAATATCGTGAAGAAGTTTTTTCCAATATTCAGGACCGTATACTGGTGAATGCATTTCCGGTAATGCATCAACAAATTGTGGAATTGCCTCTCTAAGTTTCTTAAAGTCTACTTTTCCTGGTCCTTCTATCCCCCAGAGTTCCATAGCTGAAGAATAGTGATCAGTAATTTCACTTAACACCCCTCCTGCAACTAGAGCTTTTGTTAAAGCTGGATAATTTATACCAATTTCCAAAACTATTTGACCTCCATCTGACCAACCGCAGACAAAGGGTTTTTCTAGATTTAAAGCTTGAATCAGTGCTGCAATATCATCCGCCATAAGTTTGTAGCTGAACTCTTTAGAGGGATTATCTGTTCTCCCATGCCCTCTGGAGTCGACTGCAATAACTCTGAAATGATTAGAGAAGAATTCCATTTGTTTCGACCAATTAGATTCTGCAGTAACAATTCCTCCATGAAGAAGTATTAACGGGTAACCCTTCCCCTTTTCAATGTAAAACATGTTTAAGCCATTTGCTTCTCATAATTATTTTCTGGCATAATTTTTACTAACTGTTTTCTTTCTCTTAAGGTTTTTTGGAAAATTATATATAAAAAGGAAAATTGAGAGTTTTAATTTCCCCATTTTTCAAGAGCTCTAGCAAGCTCTACATGTTCTTTAGCGTATTCTTCTAAGGAGACATTCTGAAGTGTAGCATCAAGAGCTTGACGCATCGCCATTGCTCCCTTTCTTGTGCCGTCAGGATGTCCATGAATACCTCCACCAGCTTGAATTATAAGGTTATTACCTCCATACTTTACCAAATTAGGTATTTTAGCTGGGTAAAGACCACCAGATGCAACAGGAAAAGTTTGCTTAAATTCATACATGGGACTAAGCATCGCATCTTTAATCTGAAGCTCAAGATCTAACTCTGTGTCCATTTTACCTTGACCATATGATCCTATGTGTAGTTGATCACCACCAACCATACGGATTATCTTCGCAACTGGTAACATAGAAATACCGTGTTTCTGGTTGCGAGTGAAAGCTGCATGCATAGTTCTATGAACATGAATAGGTACCTTAACACTTGGATCAGCTGCCATTTGAGCTAATTCTTGAAATCCAGTAAGGATAACGTCTATCATAAGACACTTAGCTCCATTATCAATAGCTTCTTCTATCCTTCTCCACATAACATCATGTTTAGCTGTTACGTTCACTGCATGGATTACTGTTCTTCCTGTTTCTTCTTTTACTTGATCCATTTTCTCTAGTACAGCAACAGTTCTATCAGATATAGGACAGAATGGCTGATTGCTTAGATTTTCATCGTCCTTGATGAAATCTACACCACCTATTGCTGCTTCGTAAGCTACTTGAGCCCACTCTTTTGCTGTTAATCCCATTTTTGGTTTAACAATTGTTCCTACATGAGGACGATTTGGGAATTCACCTTTATCAGTACCTAAGATTTTACGTACTCCCTCTACACCAAATTTTGGTCCAGGAAAGTTTTCAGCAATACTACGAGGAAATTCTACATCCATCCAACGAATGTTACGAAGAGCACCTAAACCAAAGAGATTGCCTGCTAACATGGATAAAATACTGGTAATTCCTGCTTCAGTATCAAAGGTTTCTGTCTTAAAACCAATCAGTACTTCTCCACTCTGATATCCCTCATGATCACCATGAACCTTAGTATCCAATATCTCTGCTCTCAGTCTTGGAATGATATCAATTTCTGTATTTTCAATTGTAGTAAGCTTAGTCCATGTACCAACGCTTTCTTCATCACATATTTCTTCTGCAGCCGTTTCGACTGACTTGACGTGCTCGACGTAGTAACGAGCAACTAATAATTCTTTATATTTATCTTTCATTTATATCACCAAATTAATCATAAAATGTTCTAGATATCCTCGCTAATTATCATAAAAGGATATCTTTCTTTAATTATCATATAGACAATTGAAGGCGAAAAAACTCCTGCTTCAGTAATAATCCCATCTATTAAATCAGAAGAAACTGTTTCAAAAGCAGGATTCAGAAAATTCAATCCTTCTGGAGGATTTTTCCAAATCTCTGTTCCAGCCCTCATTTCAATTTCAGATAACTTACCAATACTTGTTTCAGGATCATACTTTAAGAGATTTATTGCTGTATAGAATGGTATATCCATCTCTTTAGCAGCAAGAGCTAATAGACGTGTTCCTATTTTATTGATGACTGTTCCTTGACTAGTAATAGCGTCTGCTCCAGTAATTATAATATCAACATCGTGTCTATTCAAAACCCATCTCATAGCACTATCAACAACTTGTGTAGTTTCTATTCCAGCTTCAACCAATTCTTTAGCAGTGATTCGACCTTGATATAGTGGACGAGTTTCAGTACAGAAAACTCGTATATCCTTGCCCTGCTTGCTTGCTTCCAAAATTACTCCTGTAGATAACGAGGAATGGCAATGTGTCATGATTGTGCTTCCTGGCTTAATTCTATGAGCACCATAGGAAATAACTTTCTGTTTAGATTCATTTAGCAGATTAACATATTCTTGTGTAAAAGAATTAGCAATCTCTTTAGCTTCTTGAACAGTATTGGC
>JAGLTP010000669.1 GCA_023135215.1 Candidatus Heimdallarchaeota archaeon | reverse complement strand
AGTTTGAATTAAAGCCTATAGGTCAAAATAGGTTGCATAGAATATTTGAGATTCCTAAAATAGAATTTCTTATTCGAAAAATAAAGCGATGGAAAAAATATCTGCAGACTATAGGTATTGCTATTCCAAATGAACGCTTATTTGAGCAAAAAATAGCGGAAAAACTTGGTAAGGCTGGATTTTCAAGTCTTCGAGTTGTAGGGTCTGTTTGTATACCACGATTGGGCGAAACATGGGATGATAATTATCCAATTTATGAATACTATATCCCAGATTTTATACATTGGGTGTCAATTAACTCTGGTAATGTTTCAGATGAAATATCGAGATTGTATATTTTATATAAAAAATTAATATCTGAAGGAGTCTTTAATTAATTGATTTAATCTATTCCCAGTTTATGAAAATAGACTTATTTTTTTATATCTGGTAGCGAAGAAATAAAAAGGAGCTAATCCTTGATTAATCCATGGCTAAAGTGTCAAAAGAAAACGTTAAATTTCTCGCTTTTGAAGGTGGGGGTGGAAAGGGTATAACTTATCTTGGAGCTCTTCAAGCCCTAGAGGAGTTAGGAATACTTTCCTATGTTTCCAAAAAAAGAGGTAATCAGACTTTTCCTCGACTTGATTCATCAAAGATAAAAGGCGTAGCAGGAACATCTATAGGCTCATTGACAGCTCTATTGATTGCTTGTGGGTATAATACTGAAGAGATAAGCATAATTCTCACTTCTGATGTATCAGATAACATTCTTGACACAGTGGACTTTGGTACAATTCCAACCATTTATTCTAAAGATGAACAGGATTGTGTTATTCAGGATTCTAGATTCGGTGACGTAGATAGCTACATGAAAAACTCTTGGGCAAACTTTGTACAATCAGACCAGAGATCACTAAAAGGTCTCCTCGAGATTCCGGTTAAAACCTTCAAACGAATGAGTTTTTCTATCTTTGCTTTGATAGTTCAAGGTTACCTTAATCATGAACTTAAGAAAACAGGAGAACGAACACATGATGACGAGTTTCATTTAATTCCTATCCATGACATTATGAAATCAGAAACTCAGATTGCTGCAACTCAAGCTATCCTAAACAAGCCAATCCATTCAATTAATAGCCTAAAATACGAATATGGGTTCTTTTTAGGTGCTTCAGCTCGACATTTGTTTGATCAATTTATTGAAGACAAATCAGGAATTAAGAATTGTACTTTTGAACAATTTTATGAAGAATTTGGTATTGATTTGGTAATCACTTCTGCTTGTTTGAACACTGGTAAGGCTTTTTATTTCAAGAATGAAGGGAAGTGGAAAGATTTGTGTGTAGCTGATGCTGTAAGAATGTCTATTGGTATTCCCTTCTTGTTCAAACCTGTCCTATTTGAAGAAAAAGATAAATCCATAGGACCATTTACTGATGATCTTCAATCGACACGTTATATGGTTGATGGTGGTGTAGTCGATAATTTTCCGCTGCATGCTTTTGATG
>JAGLTP010000668.1 GCA_023135215.1 Candidatus Heimdallarchaeota archaeon | reverse complement strand
TTTGTAACTTTGAATTTAATATAGCTACCTTCAGCGTTACTTCTATGACAGTGTGGACAGTATGTTCGTAGAAATGTCCCATTTTTCAAGAGTTCTTTTTTGATTTTGAAATATTCGAGATCTTTTCCGTCATCTACTTCAATGTTATGATTCTTGCATCCTGCTCTAGAGCAAAATCTTACATTACCAATACCTTCAATATTTAATGGTATCATTAATGCAGAGCATTCATCACATTTAATCGATGAAGTAATATTTTGGTTACAAAATGGACAATTGAATTTGTATTCAGTATTATGGATTATGTTGAAATCAGTTTTGTAGTGATAGCTTCCATATAAGGAACTTATATGGATATTAGCTTTTTCTTCAGTAGAAGAAATACCTAATTTTATGCTTGGTTTTTTATCGACGAGTATTTCAGGATCCATTAAAGATTTACTGCATAATGGACACCAAACCTTTAATGATATTAGATCTTTCAGAGAACGACCCCCAATTAAAAGTTAAGATTATAACGAAGGTCATATTTAGGTTTAAATTTGTAGAATTTGGATTTAAACCTTAACTTTTAGTTTTTTTTATAATTATAGGGATTGGAATTATATAACTTTTCCCACTTAATTTTTTTTAGTTAATCTTAATTTCTAAAACCAGCTGATTTATATATACACGCCATTTTTTGAAAAAATGGAAAGAATGAAAGAAAAAGATTTTTTCTTTCTGACTATTTTTCATCACTTTCTAGAATTACGAATTTAACGTCTTTATCGCTTAAACCATGCCAGTTACATCCTTTCTTAGAACAGAAATAAAAATTAATTAGTTTTGTTTCAGCAGCAACATTTATACCAACTATGGGTGAACTACAAATCTCACATTTTTTATCTTTAACAAAAAGACTATTACTGCAATTAGGACACATGACTTCCTTAGCTAGTTCTCCCTCAGCAATGTTAATTGTTGAATTATCAGTATAGAAGTTCAAATAAGGACTGAGAATTAATTCACCTATCTCATCTTTCTGATTCTTGACTTTAAATTTCACCATGTTACCATCTGTAATGGTTTTCTTACAATGAGGACAAAAAGCCTGTAGATAAGAGCCACTTCTAATTAACTCTTTCTTTGTACTGAAATAATCAATTGCTTTAATATCCTCAATCTCTATACTATGATTTTTACACCCAGATCTAGAGCAGAATCTAACTATGCCAACACCTTCAATATTTAGTGGTGTCGTTACCGCGGAGCATTCATCACATTTAA
>JAGLTP010000667.1 GCA_023135215.1 Candidatus Heimdallarchaeota archaeon | reverse complement strand
TTCTTTTGTTTTTAGATATTCTGCAGGATTGACTCCTTCTCCGTTAATGGATATTTCTATTAATCCTCTCTCTATGATTACTTCATAGATGTTCTTATTGTTAGGTAGCTTTCCAATGCATCTAAATTTAATCTTAATATTATCATTTAGATTTTCTATATCAAAGAAATTCATAAATTTCATACATTTATCTCTGAAAGAAATTTCTGGGTCCAAATCAGCAACATTTGGGTCATCAAAGATGAAATCTATCTTTAGATAGCCATCTTCAACACCTATATCTGTTTTACAGAATTCGTTAATGAATTGTCGGAATTGATTAGCTCTTGATATCCTAGAAAATTCTTCTATCTCGTCAAAGAGCACAAGCATTTCAGAGTAGGTAGTAATATCTGTTATTTGAAAACCTTGACTTGTATGATTGGCTATTGCTCTTAGAATACTTAATTTTGAATTTATAGAAGGTATGTCTATTTCAGTAACAGGTAAGTTTATCGGAAGATTTGTGTTTATACGCAAATTAGAAAAAGAATTTAGCGTTTTCATTAACAGATAAGAACTTAGGATTCCATGTTTATAATTTTCAAAATCATTGGAGAATCTTAATATTGCGGAGACATTCTTCTGTAAAGTAGCTTTTACTGTATAAATTCTTCTTAATACATCTGCTTCTTTATCAGTAACAGATTTTAAATCATTTTTCATTTTTTCAAATAACTCTTCATCTGGATCTTGTAAATTAAGAAGAGTATCGGTTAGTTGATTGAGTCGATTAATCAGTTCAAGCACAGATTGTCTCTCCTCATAAGGTAAGTCTCCCATATCTACCTCTAAAGATATGCTGAATGACAATAACTCAAGAAGATTTTCTATATAGATTTGCTGGATAGTTTCAAATTGGAAAGTAAATTGATCAAATCTAGAAATTGAAAAGAATGGAAGTATCTTTCCTATGGATTTGTTTATCTTAGCGATTTTTTTCAGAGGATATCCCAAGTCATGAGTTAAAGCTATAATACATCGTGACGAATCTTCATAATGTAACATCTGTGCTATGCTTTGCAAAACTACACAAATTCCACCAAAAATATTTGGAGCTTCTAAAGCTTCAAAATACTTACAAACATGCTCTGGAATTCTTAAGTGTCTATTGAAATTTTGGAGTAGAAAACCAAATTCTGGTTTGTGAAATACATACTCTCCAAGAAAATATACCCATAGGCAATGAAGAGTGTGATCTCTATAGAATGAATCAGAAGCAAAAATCAATTCTTCAAAATTCACAAATTCGTCAAAATACTTGAAAAGTTCATCATACCCTTGTTTATCTTTATCTAAGAATGTCATAGAATGTTCAAAAAGTAGTTTCCATATCTTTTTCGCTTCTTGGATTTTGTCGTGAATTTCTTCAGTGGCTTGCATCTTTTTTATCTGCTTTTCTAGTGTTTTCTTCGCTTCTTCTTTACCAATTAGGAAATTGATTTCGTCGTTCTTCATTAATTCGAGATAATAAGACATGACTATGTTTTCGTTGATTAGAACCATGCTTGTCCATAAAAAATTCTTTTCCAAATATAAAAGAGTTTTTAGAAAAATAAGAAAAGAAGAGATTACTTGCGTCTCTTCAAAATAGATACTACACTTATCCCTACTAATGCTAGTATTGGTAGAATGATAAGATTTTGATTAAATTCAGCTATAACAGCGATTACGGTTACTATTACAGTATTTTTTCCTATATTCCCAGCCCTATCACTTACAACACAAGTGAAGTTATGGCTTCCAACTGCTAAACCATCAGTTGATATGCTTAAATCATCACCAACCAGTGTTAACAAACCAGAATCAACAGCTGCATCGTCTAGAAAAACTACATAGTTTTCAAGATTTATTTCTGTTAAAACCCAAGACACACTGTGACTAGTATCACCTTCGTCAAGATCAAAGTCTGCTGGACCAGAGACAATAGGTTCTATTGTATCAACAGTGAATGTCCATACTGCACTCCATGGTCCCCAGTTATCTAAGGAATCTTTTGCTCGTACTCTCCAGTAGTATCTACCTTCTGATAAATCTGAGGGTATACTATAGCTATTTGATGCTTGTGTATTATTGATTGTTGGTGAAACAAATGTATCAACAATATCAACTTGGAACTGCCAACCAATAGCAGTTGGAGTAATATCTGTTTGTAGCTGGGGGGTGTTATCATTTGTATAGGAATCATTCAAGGGTTGTATTAGGACTGGTGGGTTCGGACCTGTAACATCAATATGCAATGCATAATATGTACTCCAAAATCCTACGTTACCTGCATTATCAATTCCTCTTACTCTCCAGTAGTAAGTATTGTCAGCTAAAGGTGTTATTAGAGTGTAATCTGTGTTACTGGTGGTCATGTTTACTGTAGTAGATGAAAAATCATTACTGTCATCAACCTGCAATTGATAATAATCAGCTCCAGTGGTCATCCACCATTCAAGATAAGGCGTTGCATCATTTAGATTACTGTTATTACTTGGTGTCTTTAATGCAGTTTGATCAGGAGCAATTGTATCAATATTAAATTGCCAGACAGTTGACCATTTGCCAAGATCCCCATCAGAATCAATCCCTGCTATTCGCCAATAATATGTATCATCAGAAAGTGGAGCAGTTGTATAATCTGAAACACTTCCAGAAATAGTGACATTAATTTCTGGTGAAATCCAACTACCTGTGCTATCTACTTGGAGCAAATAGTTATTTGCACCAGTTAAGGAATACCAGGTTAAGGTTGTGGTGTTATCATTAGTTTCAAAAGTATCAATTGGCGAAATCTTTCCAATCCCATCAAGTTCAGTTGTATAATCGATATTCAATTCAGAAACCCAGGTTGCATTGACCAAATTGTAACATATCAGTACTAACTGAAATCTTAAATCAGTTCCTGGATTTGTAAAGGTTATTT
>JAGLTP010000666.1 GCA_023135215.1 Candidatus Heimdallarchaeota archaeon | reverse complement strand
GTCTGCAAACAATAATTTAATTGCATTTACTTCCATTGGGAAAATAGAACCATCGTTTCTGGTTGCAAAAGTTTCAAACTGGGCATACCCTTTCTCATCAATTTCTTTCTTTCTACTTATATGGTCTTCATCAGTTTCATATACGTTGATTAACCTTATATTTTTAGAAATAACTTCAGAAGCTTCGTATCCAAATAACTGAAGAAATCTAGGATTTGCTTCCAAAACTATACCTTCAACCGTTCTTAAAACATATCCGTCATTGGAATGATTGAAAATACCTTTGAACCTTAACTCGCTATCTTTAAGCTCTCTTTGAGTCTTTTTTATCTCAGTAATGTCTTTTCCAGAACATAAATTGCCTGTAATTGTTCCTTCTTCATCCCTAATAAAGGTATAATCCCATGAGATTAGTCTTTCTTCACCATCTTTAGTGAGAATGAAGTTCTCACGGGACCCAGATTGTGTTAGTTTACTAGCCATTAACTCTTGATGAAACTCTTTTGTATCTTCACGAACTCTCTTAGGTAGAAAATTATCAGACCAATTTTTTCCAATTATCTCTTCACTTTCATAACCTAAAGTTTCACATCCTTTTTTGTTGACTAATATAACATTTTCATTTACATCAATTACAGTTAGGATGGCATTTGCAACGTCTAAATATTGTTTTGCTGTTTCTCTTTCTTTTTCTAGTTCTTTCTCCATTTTACGTTTTTCTGTGATATCCTCAAATAATATTGCCGCATGGTCTTTAATTGGAGAAAAAGACTTTGCTAAAAGCCATTTACCAATATCTTTGTTAAAGTACTCTGATATTACAGTTTCTCCTGTTATCGCGGTTCTTCCTAGTAATGCGATTGGATTAACCTCTTGTTTCTTTAAGTTAGGATAGATTTCTGATATTTTCTTGCCAATTATTTCCTCTCTCTTCTTATTTACTATTTTTTCATATTCTGAATTAACTTCTTTTAATATTGCATCTTTAATGTCTCCTTTTTTATCATATATCGCTTCATATAAGGCGTAAGCTTGTACCATTTCATTATAAAGAACACGAAACTTTTCCTCGTTTTCCTTAATTTTCTCTTCTATAACTTTTCTTTCAGTATAATCATGTAAACACCCTTGTATATGTATTGGTTTTCCTTTCTCATCACAAACGTTCCTAACTATCTCATGAATCCATTTAATCTCTCCATTCTTATGAATAATCCTATATTCTCTTTCAATAGAGAAATCTGGAACATTACTTAGTTTCTCTATTGACTCTTTTATCTTTACAATATCCTCTGGATGAATGAGTTTATCCCAAGTAAGTGAGGTAGATACAAAATCTTCCTCTGAATAACCTGTGATTTCTTCTACAGCTCCATGGAAGAAAATGGGTTTGAAATCCATTGTTCCCCTGAAAGCAATTCCTTGGAAATTCTGTACAAAGCTGCGATATTTCTCCTCACTTTCTTGCAGAGCTTGCTCTGTTTTTACTCTTTCTGAAATATCATGAAAAATACCAATGACACCCACACAATCTCCTTTTTCATCATATAACGGAATTTTAGTAGTTTCACTTGTATATTCCTTTCC
>JAGLTP010000665.1 GCA_023135215.1 Candidatus Heimdallarchaeota archaeon | reverse complement strand
GTAATTTTTTCTTCAATTTTCTCTGGGTCAATATTGTATGTTTCAACATCTACATCTGCAAAAATTGGAATAGCACCTGAAAAAAGGATTGAATTAGATGATGCAATAAATGTGTAAGGTGTCGTAATTACTTCATCTTTGGGACCGATGTCTAAAGCAACCAAAGCTAAGTGTAGTGCACAAGTTCCATTAACAACTGTTGTAGCAAATCTTGATTCAGTGAAATCACAGAATTTTTTTTCAAAAGCACGTGCATGTTTTCCTTCAATCAGGAACTTACTCTCTACTACTTCTTTGACTGCCTGCAATTCAAGTTCTTTTATGTCAACATCAACTACTGGTATCATTATACTCACATAGCAATAATGTTTTTACTAATTTTGAGTAAAAATAAGTCCTTATTAAGCTTTTGGTAATATTGCTGGTTCTAAAAACAAAATATTATTCATAGTAAGAACGTGAATTGTAGATAAATCCTTTTAGAGATAAGGGTATTTTGATTTGATTCAATTTTACTTTTCTCTCTGGATGTTCTAGTAAAGCCCATCTCCGATTTACTAGCGAACCAGGATTAATCATGATAGAATCTTTACTGATATCATAATTAGACGATTCATGAATATGTCCCGCAATAATGTAGTTATAATTTGACTTGAGAATGTGGTCACTTATTTCTCTACTGCCACCATGTGAAGATTTGTGTGGAATATAGTCAAGGCTAGTATTAAGAGGGGGTTCATGGAACAACCCCATCCGGATATAACCATCTTCCTTTGGATATTTCTTAATTTTCTCTTCCAATCCAGATAGATCCTGGATAATTTCATCTGTATTTTTTTCACCAGGTGTTTGAAAAGATGTTCTGTAACTTGCTGGTGAACAATAACCATAACCGGAAACTACCCATTTCTCATACACACAGACTGAATTGCCAAGATAGAATATATTGTCAGATTTTTCTGATTCTGTCGAATACATTTTTCGAACTTCTGCAACTTCGCTATTTCCGTGTGTAAAGAATATAGGCTTTTTTAATCCAGAAATAATTTTAAAGAACCGTTTAGCGGAAGAAATCTGAAATTTAGTAAACTCTTTGAGATATTTTCCATACACTTCGTTAGCATATCTCTCTCTTGAAATTTTCATGTTCCTTGTTATTGACTTTAAAATAAGAGGATAAGAAAGAGTGTCTGTAATATCACCTGCTATGAAAATCATATCAAATTTTCTAAGCTTTGGAATCAATTTCCTTAGATATATCAAACAGCCATGGATGTCACTTAAAACGGCTATTTTCAAGATATATCACCGAATATTTCTCCTGCTCTTTGTTCTATTACCTTAATGAAATTCCTGTTTGTTATATTTTCGACAATCCAATATACTTCTTCATCAAATCTTCTATCATCTTCTAAAGGAGAAAT
>JAGLTP010000664.1 GCA_023135215.1 Candidatus Heimdallarchaeota archaeon | reverse complement strand
AGCTCAAAATCATAAAGATCATTCAACTGTCCTTCTTCTTTATGTCTGAACACATAAAGTTTCTCACAATCCTTACCAAGGACAGGCGAAGAGTAATTTAAAATTCCTTTGCTGATTCTGGAAGCTTCCTTTGTTTCTAAATCTAAAAGATAAATGTGAGTATAGCGATCATCGAGAAAAACTGTTCCTCGTCTATATACAATTTGTGAAATAACTCGTGGATCGATTTTCTCTTTTTCTTTTTCTTCTTTGGCTACTTTCTTTAACTTCCTTTTCAGATCAGAATGTAAATCGTCTTTATCTTTTACTTCTTCATTTTCTTTATTTTCTTCAGTTTGTTCTTCCAGATTCACTCTATGTTGAAAGACTATTTTTTTCCCATCTGATGACCAATCGAAATAATCTACACCATTTGGAAGTTCAGTATATCTAATTGCTTCTCCTCCATCAGTTGGCATAATGAAAATTTGAGGTTTTTCCTTTTCCCCCCCTCTTGAGCTAAGAAAAGCAATTTTATCCCTTTGAGGTGAAAGCTTCATAGATTTGTCTTGAGATAAACCACTTGTGAATTGAATCGGATTTTCTCCGTTTTCATCAATCTGGTAAATTGCTGAGAAATGTTTATTCTCTTTTTCACTCATTTTTTGTTCTTCAAAAAGTATCTTTTTGTCAGGAAGGGTTTTTACATTATTTATCGTTTTGAGATGAAATAAATCATCAATAGAAAACTGTTCTTTTCCCATCTAAATCACCTATCATTCAGTAGTTCCTTTAAATTCGACTTTAAGAGTTTTTGCGTGATTTTAGTTGAAGTTCTATTCTACGAGTCGAATGTGCAAGTTTTATATAATAAAAGCCTATTTAGTGTGTTTGTAAATTATGTCTCTTATCGAACGCTATCAGAAGTTTCTCAATAAATACAAAATTTATGTTATAATATTTTGGGTGATAATGCTAGGGTTTGGAATTTGGTTGGGACCCAAATTTCTAGATGAGACTTCTACTACTTTTGATCCTCCTGAAGATTCTCCAAGTGCAATTGCTGAGGAAGTAATGATACAAGAATTCCCAACAATTGCTAACCAAACAAGTATCATAGTTTTACTTAGAACCACAAACTCAAGTGAGGACGTTGTAAATAGCAAAACTCATGACATTCATGATGATATTGTGACCATTATTGAATCTTTTGAGAAGAGTGAAATTATTTTATCTATTCTTAGTTATTATATTTTAGTAGATTATGGTTATCCTGAGATTGCCTCAGATCTCGTATCTTCAGGAAACAGATCAATGCTCATAAATATTGAACTGGATTATGAAGAGCATAAATCAGACGTTGGATTATTTATCGATTATGTTAGAGAGGAACTCTCCGAAATTCAATATGACGAAGAAGAAATATCTGTTTATCTTACTGGATTCATTGTCATGTATATTGAGATGAGAGAGGCTACTGAAGAGGATATGACAAGAATGGACCTCATAGTCATCCCTTTAGCTTTACTCGTTTTAGCTATTTTTCTAAGAAGTATAAAATTAATGATTATTCCTATTCTTTCAATGAGTTTGAGTATCCTGATTTCATTTTTGGTAATGTATCCAATAGCAAAAACTTGGGATATCTTTTCATTTGTCCCTAGTATAATGATGAGCTTGGTAATTGCTCTATCTATTGATTATTCACTCTTTCTTTTAACTAGATACAGAGAAGAAATAATCAATCAAAAACCCAATTCTGAAGCTGTTCTTCTAATGAATAAAAATGCAGGTCATACAGTTTCTGTTAGTGGAATAACGTTAGCAATTACTTATCTAGGTTTAGCATTTTTCCCACTACAACTCCTTTCAACTGTAGGTATTGGTGCAGCAATTTCAATCATTTTCACTTTACTAGTTAATCTTACTCTAACTCCAGCTCTATTGTTGACTTTCAACAAGTTCTTTTCGAAATTTAGTCTTTACAAAAAGCTGGAAAAAAGAAAAAAGACTCCCGATATAGATAAGAAGAAATGGGAAATAGAGAAACAATTCAAAAGCATCTGGTTTAAAATAGGAAAATTATCTACAAAATTTGCTCCTTTCGTTATATTGGTGATTTTAGCAGCAGCTATTCCAATTTCGATCCAAGTTTTCAAGTTTGACAGATCTATTGATTTGATGCAAATACTTCCCAGAGGTTCTGATTCAAGAAATGCATATGAAGCACTAGCAGAAGATTTTTCTCCAGGACAAGTTTTACCTTTTTACTTAGTGATTAAATCAAATGAAGTAAATGGAATATTAAACGATGATTTCTATGAAACCTCTATACTTCTATTGGAAACTTTGATCAATAAAACGGAAGCAGATACGGACAGTTTTACGTCTGTAATGATAGCAGGAGGATATTGGATTGGGTACGATTTAGCGCGAACATTTCTAAATAGTTCATATCCAAATTATCACACACCCTTTGGTGAATCATACAGAATTGTTTTTGATAGATTTTCCAATTTTGACAACTCAACTATTTTAGTCGACATTTCAACTCCTTTTGATCCTTGGGGTGATAAAGCAGAAAACTGGGTAAAGGAAACAAGAATTGTTCTAGAGGATTTTCAATCTGAGGATTATGAAATCCATCTAGCTCAAGGTTCAGCCACCATGATTGATGCTATAGATAATGTGTATGAACTATTTCCAATAATGATGATTATTACATTGATTGTTGTTTATATCATAATTGCAATAATGTTCAAATCAGTTTTTATCCCATTAAGACTTATAATAACGGTGGGAATTACGTTATCGTGGATTTATGGATTAACTATAGTTGTTTTCAAGAGCACGTTTTTCGGAAATCTAATTCCAGTTTTAGGAGATGTGAATTCTTTGTATTGGATCACTCCAATAATGGCATTTTCGATACTAATTGGTTTAGCTTTAGATTATGATATTTTTCTTTTAAGCCGAATTAGTGAATTTCGAGACAAAGGTTTTACTGACAAAGCTTCAATACATAAAGGATTATACAAAACAGGAAATGTAATCTCATTTGCAGGAATAATAATGGCTATAGCTTTCTCTGGATTACTTCTAGCAAGGGAAATGGTTCTTATTCAATTCGGTTTCATGCTTTGTGTAGCAGTTCTCATTGATACGTTCATAATTAGGACAATTCTAGTCCCTGCTATAATGGCTATAGCAGAAAAATGGAACTGGTGGCCAGGGAAGAAACCGGATCCGACGAAAGATGAAAACGATATTGAGTAAAAAGGAAAGGACTAGAAATAAACTAGTCCAAGCAGTCTCCAGAAAAATGGTAAAACAAATGATAGGAGTAATAGACCAAATATATCTATAATCGAACCTATTTTCACCATTTCTCTTATAGTATATTTATTCGTACTATACGCAATCATTGTTGGTGGGGTTCCCTGCGGCAGCATAAAATCAATACTTGATCCAATTGCAGCTACAACTGCTAACAAAACAGGATCAATACGAAATAGCAATCCTAGAGGAATTACTAAAGGTACAAGTATTGATGCTGAACCCGTATTTGATGCCATAAAGGTGAGGACTATGCTTACAACAGCTATCAAAGCTATAAGAACAATATTGTTCGTAATATTGAGTTTTGCTAATGAAAATGCAATTAAATCTCCAGCTCCTGATTCTGTTAAAATTATACCTAAGGTTAATCCTCCACCAAATACTAAGATTGCATTCCAGTTCAAATCATTAATATCTCGTCCCTGTAGAACCGTACTCTCTGAAAACACTGCTGGAACAAAGAGGAGAAATGCTGCTATTATAGCTACAACAGAGGAGGAAAAAGTAGGAAAGAGAAATCTCTTGATTGTCCCTTCTAAAAACCATAACAGTAAAGCAAAAAGAAAGACACATAGAACATAAACCTGTTTCCAGTTCAAATTGCCAGTGTTGTCTAACTCCTTTTTAACAGCAGTTTTTGCTATATCAATACTTTCCTTTGGAACTTCTGGTTTTAGCACTAGCCAAAGATAAATCCAAACAAGTGGAAGCATCAAGAATACTATTGGTAATCCAAAAGCGAACCATTGAGTAAAAGTAATTTGAACACCTGCATATTGACTTAGGAGAGCAATTGCTATTGGATTTGCAGGGGTTCCAATTGCTGAACCTATACCACCTATTGA
>JAGLTP010000663.1 GCA_023135215.1 Candidatus Heimdallarchaeota archaeon | reverse complement strand
ATTAAACGAGTTATAATCGGAAAAATCGACGTTTTAGAGGACATGTTCATTGCTCTCCTTGCAGGTGGACATTGCTTACTAGAAGGTGTTCCAGGAATTGCTAAAACTATAATGGCTAAAACCTTTTCTCAAACACTTGGTTGTGAGTTCAAAAGAGTACAGTTTACTCCTGATCTCTTGCCATCAGATGTAGTTGGTACAACCATCTATGATCCCAAAGCAGGAACTTTCAAAATGAGAAAGGGTCCAATATTCACTAACATCCTACTAGCAGACGAAATCAACAGAAGTCCTCCAAAGACTCAAGCAGCATTGTTAGAAGCTATGGCTGAGAAACAAGTAACAGTAGAAGGAACTACCTTCATACTTGATGATCCATTCCTCGTCATTGCTACACAAAACCCAATCGAACAAGAAGGTACATATCCTCTCCCAGAAGCTCAAGTAGACAGATTTATGTTTAAGCTTCTAGTTGATTTACCTACACCTGAAGAAGAAATGGATATTATCAGACTGAAGCACAAACAAATCAGACAAACTGTTAGAAGAGTAACAACTCCAATGACAATTAACAAAATGAAAGAGACAGTTGAAACAAAAATATTCGTTCATGAAGATATCATGGTGTATATTAAAGACATAGTCGTAGCAACTAGAACTGATCCCCGATTGATGCTTGGTGGAAGCCCAAGATGCAGCATTGCTCTCTTAAGTGCAGCAAAAGCTGTTGCTTCAATGCGAGGACGAGATTATGTTATTCCAGATGATGTTAAGAGAGTCTCAAGAGTTGCCACAGCTCATAGGTTAATGATGAAACCTGAAGCTGAGCTAGAAGGAACAACAGGTACAATTATTGTTAATGAAATCCTTAGAAATCAAGAAGTACCAGTATAATGAAACTGAATAGGTGAAAAAATTTGTTCACACGCCGAGGTGGTTGGCTAGTCTTTGCTGGAGTGATAATGATTAGCGTAGGCTTTGCATTAGCAGGGTATCTATCACTAAATGTCATGTTCGATTCATTTGGTTTCAGTCCACAACCAAATTCGACAGTACCAGGTGAAACTGAACCTACAGGAGGGTTTGGTGTGATGGATTTCCTTCATTTCTATATGGACAGACAAGGGACCCTAATATGGTTCTTTATAATTGGCGGCGTTATGCTAATATTTTCAGTGCTTTTAGGATTACCATTTTACAGACTAGGAGCAAATCCTAAATCAATAGAGATTAGGAGAAGAGTTTCAAAACCTAAAGCTTTCGCTGGAGACTATATGTATATAGAAGTGACTGCGCGAAACAGATCCGTTAACCAGTTACCTACGGTGGAAATATATGATGCTATTCCTGAAGTTTTCGACTTGGTATTAGGAGAAAACTTCATTGTGACACAATTGAATCCGAGACAAAGTGTAAGTTATGGTTATGTTGTCCGTATTCCAATTAGAGGATTGTTTGAAATCGGACCAACTAAAGTAATTATCCGAGATAGAATGGGTTTCTATGCAACAGAAGGGGAAATAAAAACAAAAACAGAAATTTTAGTATACCCAAGCTATGAAGATGTAAAGAAACTAGAGATGATAGGAAGGAAAAGACAACTAGGAGTATTGTTTGGCTTCCACAGAACGAAAATAAGGGGGATGGGAACGGATTTCTGGGGTATCAGACAATATCAAACAGGTGATGCTTTCAAGTTCATTGATTGGAAAGCATTTTCTAGATCAGGCAAAATGATGGTGCGGGAATATGAATCTGAAGAAAACATTCGAGTTGTAATTCTTCTAGATTCATCTGCAAGTATGGGTGCTGGTCTCCCACGAAATACCAAACTAGAATATGCTATCCGAAGTGCTGTTCTTATGATACATCTTGCTTTTGAAAAAAGCGATATAGTTGGACTATGTATTTATGATGATGAGATAAGGAACTGGGTAGATATGACCTCTGTTCGATCTCGTCTTTTCTCATTTCTGGAAGCGCTTGCTCATGCAAAACCTCAAGGAGAAGCTGATATGGAAGTAGCTATAGAATATGTTCTTCAACGTGTCAAGCGTGCTGCTTACATAGTAGTTATTTCAGATCTTGAATCTAATCCTCAAAAGGTTATTAATGCTGTTCGAAGAGCTCGTGCAAGAAAACACAATATCACAGTAATTTCCCCATTTGGACCCTGGTTTGAAATCGTCTCTCAACAGCTTTCACCAGTAGAGCAAATGATTGGGCATGCAATGGTTGAGAAACAACTAGGAGAAAGACAAAACATGTTTAAATTGCTTCGACGATACGATTCAACATCGGTCTCTGTTGGACCAGATGATTTCTTACCAACAATAATGGCTCAATTTAATAGAATGCAAAGACAAGGGTGATGATGAATATGGAATCTTTAGCCGATACAAGATTTATTGACCTTGGAATACGAGGTGTACAACGTCGTATTCGTGGTACAAGATATCAAACATTAGTAACACATGTAGTGGGGAGACTAGTTGCTTTAGGCATTGCAGCTTGGGTAATCGTTCAATTGTATAATCTTATTGATTTTGGAAACATTGAAAAATTTCCAGAAGGATATCTTTTTGATTCTTTAACATTTGTTTTTGTATTTTTTGAAATCATTGTAATTATATTCTTCTCTCTACCTCTGATGCTTCTTCTACTTCTTCAAACTACTGATGGACCAGCGGTGATGCTAGGGCTTCGTGCTTTTATATCAGAAGATTTGTTTGGTGGAATAAATCCCCCTGGAGGAATTTCTCCTTCAGAATTCTTTGGTGGAGAAGCAACTAATCTTTTCGGACCCTTTGTTAATCTCTTCAATAATGAAACGCTTCAACCATTAAAAGCTGCTAATAGAGCGTCCATTCTCATGTTGGTAATAATTCTTTTTGGAGCTTCCATCCTAGCTTTTCTTATGCGAGCGGATATGCGTTCTGCTGCTAGTGCATTCATATGCATTCAATTTGTTGTATTCTATGGAAGTGTTCAATTATTATTACAAGGAAATTCTTTCTCATTTTCTCCAACAAATAGAATAGGAGAATTGTTTTCAAATCAAGTTGTCTTAATAGCTCTTGCGTCTTATCTATTTCTTGAAGTATCTTTACAGATATCCTATATCTCGCAAATTTTAAATCCTACTCAAAGCAGACAACAAAGGGTTTTAAGAGCTCTGGATCGCTTACGAGAATTTAGATTAGGAATAACTGGAGCAGAAGAAGAAACAATACAAACAGTGGAAGGGGAGGAAGAAGAAAAGAAAGCTTCCCTTTCAATAGGTGGAGCAGGGAGCAGTATTGCAAGAAGATTTGGTTTAGCTGGTATGACCTATTTCATAGAGAAAGCATCTGATTCTTTGTTCGCTAAACCTGGTGGACAAAGAGACAAACTTACCTCAAGATTACAGAGATATCATGATGGCTTAGTACATAGCGATGCTCAAGTTGACGATAAGTTGGTCGGAGCTTCAATTGCCGTCAAGCCATTAATGACCTTGGTTTATGTTTTAGTTTCTGTGATTTTCCGCGTAGGTATAATGCTTGCAGGCCTATACGCAATTCTTAATCCTGATATATTGCTTTTCGTTCTAAGATATCCTCCATCAATTTACAATTCATTGGAAATGCTAGAACCAGAAGGTGTTGTTCTTTTATTAATTCCCATAGTCATTTTCATACTTTTGTTAACCTCTCTGGTAGGATACATCCAAGAGAGATTTTCTTCAAGATTCGAAGAGGAACTAGACCCACTTCTTGAGGAAATTCAATATGTTGAAGAAGACCGACCTGGAATAATTACAGAAGGTGGATTAACTCCTATCACTGAAGAAGATATATTCTATGAAGAACTAACTGCAGAATTCGAAGAATAAAACGAAGATAAAAAATATCTTCACTCATTTTTTAAAATTAAAGGAATAAAAATAAAAGAATGAAGAGAATTTTATGTTCTCTTGTAAATGAAACGTTCCCAGTTTGAGACATCTGGTACTCCTGCTGATAATTCCTTACGAACTCGAATGCTTTCGATTGTTTCTCCTTCAAGGTTTTTTGGTACTCTCTCAAAACCTGTGAATTCATATCCGAAGAAAGCTCTTCCAGAACTGTTTCCTCTTATTTCATCAGCGAGATCTATAGTTTCCGCAGTTGGAACTTTACCACGTATTCGTGTATTTTCTCCTTCCTGAATCATATCTAGAACTATTCCTCTGTGTTGAGTAATAATTTTAGTCATGTTACCAACATAATCTGAAGGAACTTTGATGTCTATGATAAGCATAGGTTCTAAGAGGTGAGGTTCACTTGTTAGGAATGTTGTGTGAAAAGCTGCTAAACTCATCTGCATAATTTCTGTATAACCTGTGTGTGCTGGATCTACGTGAACCTTAGCATCTGTGATAACAAATTTTGATGCCATTAGAGGTTCTTTTGCTAAGGTTGCACCTTCACAAAAATTGTGGAAGATTTGAATTATATATGCTTTAATATTATCCAATCTTTGCACACCAGTAGTTGCATCAACTAAAATATTTGTATCTTTAACATACCAAATTCTTCTTGCACGCTTAGCTTCCCAACCACCTTCTTGTTGAAGCATCATAGCACGTTCTCTTCGATCTTGGTCATTATGCACTTTACCGGATTTGATCAGATTAACTGTTTCATCGTTTAAAGGATCGATATTTACAATTAATCTGTTATGACCATTGGGAGATTTGGTGTGCACACTAAGTCCTGTTTTTGAAGGAAGCTCTCTGTAAACTATAATTGGATCACTTACTTCTATTTCAACTTGATCACTAATACGTGTAACTAGGATTTCTATTTGCAGAGGATCTATTCCAGAAAGAACGTATGTTTTGGATTCTTCATCGTGTCTAAAAGTAGCAGTTGGATCAGCCATAATCCATTTAGAAACAACTTCACCAAGCTTTGCAATATCTTGTGGATTTTTTGGCTTAATTGTTCTGCTGACCACTGGTTCAGCAACATAAGAAATGTCTTCGAAGGGTTTTAGTTTGCCTTCATCACCCTCTCTAACGAAAGTTTCCCCTGCAGGTGTAATAAAACCATAAATTGCAAATAAGTTTCCTGCTGGTACTTCCTCTACGTCAAGTATATCCGTAATTTCCATTACTCCAAGTCTCTTGATTCTACTTGAGGTTTTCTTTCCGATTAAGTAAAGAGTATCAGAACTCTTTAAAGTACCTGAAAAGACTCGACCAATTAATGTAGGTCTTTTGGATTTTGGTTCAATGAAAATTTTGGTAATCATACCCATTAATGGACCATCTCTGTCACAATTAACTAGTGCTTGTCCTTCAGGGCTATCTAAATCTCCATCCCAAATAGCTGGAATTTTTAATTTTTGGCCATCTACTGGATTTGGTAAATGTTCGATTACCATTTGTAAAATTGGTTCTTCTAATGGTAAATTCTCTTTTAACCAAGTTTTATCATTTGTTTCATATTTTGCGAAAATATCCTGTGGTTTTATCTGCAATTTTTGAAGTGTTGACATATTGAATGCCCAACCGTCTTTAGCACTTCCAACTGCAACAGAGCCATCTTTAAAGGAAACTTGCCATTGTTTTCTTAATTCTTCTGGAGCATTATCTCTGATTAGTTTGTTAACACCTGAAATAATTGTGTCTATTCTTGCGAAGACATCTCCTGGCGCTAATCTTAATTCGGAAATGAGTCTATCCACTTTATTTATGAACAAAACAGGTTTGCACATTTCACCTATACTAAGTCTAATGTTTGTTTCTGTTTGGGTCATAACTCCTTCGAGAGCATCAACTAATAATACTACTCCATCACTTCCTCTTAACGCTCTACTGACTTCACCAGTAAA
>JAGLTP010000662.1 GCA_023135215.1 Candidatus Heimdallarchaeota archaeon | reverse complement strand
TGTCTCCGAAAATCATCTTTTCGTTTTAAAAAAAGCAAAGAGTTTGGAATAACAACTCCTAAAGTTTTGTGAGGATCCCATGTGATTGAATCCACTAGTTCAATGCCATTAAATAGCGGTTTTTTTTCTGGAACTAAATAGTATGATAATCCATAAGCACCGTCCATATGACACCAAATATTCAATTTATTACAAAGAGTAGCTATTGGTAATACTGGATCTATGGAACCTGTGGAAGTTGTACCAGCTGTAGCAATTACACAAAAGATATCTTTTTCATCTTTCAATCGGGTTAAAGTTTCTTTTAACTCTTCTACATCCATATGATGATTTTTATCCACTGGTACCGTAATTATACTATCTTCTCCGAGACCTAAAACGCGTAAAGCATGTTTCAAAGAAAGATGAGCATCAGTTGAAGCCACAGCAACTAATCGGTTAGGATTGGGAAAACCTTTAAGTCCATGTTTCCCAAAATCAAATCCAAACTTTTTTTCTGCAGTCCAATGGAGTGCTAAATATAAAGCAGATTGATTTGAATAAGTACCACAATACATAAAGGTTGCATCTGCTTCTGATGAAAGATTAAATAATCGACAAAGAGCTTGACAACACAGCTCTTCTAAAACTACTCCCCCGGGTGATACTTCCCATGCAGTAACTCCTTGGTTATATTCAAGTGCAATTTCTGCTCCAAATTTCCCACCATTATCAGGAGGAAGATTATACATTGATATAAAATGTGGATTGTTGTAATTCATAAGATGAGGTATTAGTCGTTGATTTAGTATTTTTGAAAGTTCTTTCAATGTTAATTTTTTTGCTTCAAAGTCTAATAATGGAAGTAGATCTTCTTCTATTTCAGAAGGGGTAGCTCCAGAATAAATACGAGAATCATTTTGGTTGTTCATCTTGCTTCACTACAAATCTCTAGGACACATAAAAATTCTGCATAGTCTTTATAATTTTGAATATAAATTAATATTTATAAGTTCAATTCAGGGATGAATAGTTTTCAACAGAATAGAGATTCTATCAGCTCGTGATTAATTATGGACGTCGAAAGTTTTCATGATCTGATTATTTGGATTAGAAACATCCCTTAATATCTTCCAGAAAAAAGGAATATGGTGGAAAATCTATCTGAAAAAAGATAATGTAATCCTTTAATTATTACTATTAAGCATCAATACTCATAAAATTCAGGTGGAAATCTGATGATTGATTTAAATATTATTAATGGTAAAATCTTTCATGAAAATAGATTGATAGAGGCAGGAATAAGCATTCAGAATGGAAAAATAGTAGCAATTGGTAATTCTTCATCACTTCTTAATTCAAACCAAACTATCAATGCTACCGATC
>JAGLTP010000661.1 GCA_023135215.1 Candidatus Heimdallarchaeota archaeon | reverse complement strand
ATTCTTTCCTTGTCTTGCAAGTAATTTACTTGTTTTCTCGTTAAATTCCATTTTGCGGAAACGCTTCCACATTGGCAGCAATATTGTTTTTAATGCGAATGGGAATTTGTTCAATAGGGCAAAGAGAATTCTATTAGGATTCTTAAGCATCTTCTTTGTATCCTCATATGGACCCATTCCTCCTACTATGCCAGCAGAAAGCAATCTAGTTGGTATTTTGTATGCACAAGCTGCAACATATGGACCTCCTCCAGACATCCCTAGAATATGGAATTTGTCTATTCCTAAGTAGTCAGCTAATTCCACAATATCATCTGGCCAATTCAGAATCTCTCGATTTTCTTGATAACTGGATAATCCAATGCCTGGTCTGTCTAAAGAAATTAAATGACAATCAATTTCCTTCCCGAGAATCTCAGCTAAATGGAGATCAAATCTTCCACCCAACCAGCCATGAAAGTAAAAAACAGGTGCTCCTGCAAGATTGCCGAATTCAGCAAAACCTAATTTCCTCCCATCTTTCAACGCAAGGGTTTTGTAATGCTTATCATCTTTCATATATTTTTACTTGAAAATTCGTTTTTAAAGATGATGACACATCTAATCAGCTTGTAAAAAATCTTGCTCATCTGTAATAGAGTGTTCACTCATCTTTGAAATCATAATAAAGATGACCTCTATACCATCCTTTCAATAACTTTGGACTTATTTTCAATATTGTGAAATCAGGATCAGTATAACCCTGTGGATAGTAAACTGTCCAGTTCTCCATCCAGATATTTTCCTTGAATTTTATATCATCTAATATCTCAGCTTCACCTTGAAGCATAACACCTTTAACATCATTTGGTAAAGCGAAATATATTGCAACTTTACCATTCTTTTCAATCTGTTTTACTTTGTTAGATGAAGTATTAGTTGAGATATAGATTGTATAAGGATCTTCATCATATTCAGAAATAACCTTAGCTGGATGAGGAAATTTTTCTATACACCTCAAATTGAATACTGCTCTGATATAAGGAAAACCGTTCTCATCTATAGTTGAAAGATAACCTGCATAGGTCTTTTCCATTAACTCTTTTGTTACTTTTTCTGTTCCTTCAATTTTCATTCTCTACACCAAT
>JAGLTP010000660.1 GCA_023135215.1 Candidatus Heimdallarchaeota archaeon | reverse complement strand
GAGAAAAGAAACCTCTACCTAAAGGTACTGTCATTGATAGAAAAACAGGAAAATCTAGAACAGATGCAGCTCAATTGCTAGTAGATTTTGTAGAAAAAAAAGCAGCATTACTACCTTTGGGAGGAATTGGTGAAGAGCTATCTGGACACAAGGGTTATGGATATGCAACAGCTGTTGAAATACTTTCTGCGGCATTACAAGATGGTAGTTTTCTAAAAGATTTAGCAGGTTTAGATATTCTAGGAAATAAAATCCACTTTAATGTAGGGCACTTCTTTATCGCAATAGATCCTGAGTTCTTTATGGGGTTGGATACATTCAAGATTATTTCTACCGCTATTTGTGCTGGATTAAGAGAATCTGACAAAGCTCCAAGCGAGATGAGAATTTATACTGCTGGAGAGAAGGAGTTCGAAGCTGAAAAAGTAGTAAGGGAGAAAGGTGTTCCATTAAACAGAAGCATACAGGAAGATCTTATTTTTATGAGAAACGAATTGGAATTAGAAGGGTATACTTTCGAATTTGAAGACGAATAAGAAAAATTCTTCTAATCCATTATTATTTCTTCAGGAGGGACAAAGGGAAAAACTTTTTTCACTAAATCTGAAGCATCTTCAAAGATACCCACTGCTCCATCAAATTTATCAATCGAAGGTTTGTATTTTAGATAAAATCTTTCTGTGAAATGTTTAGCAGCTGTCTGAAGAATGAATGAATCACTATCACATACAATCAGAGTTGTAAGATTCCTTTCCAGATTCTCAACAACAAGCAGCTTCTTGTCTCTAAAGCTTACCTTCCGCAGATCTGTTCTTGCCCCAGTGGTTTCAGCAATTAGCGATCTCAAAGCTGTAATAATACCTGAAAAAAGAGTATCCTGACTAAGTTCAGGTTCTTCTTTACCAATTCGAACAGAATAGAGCAGTAAACCAGCTTCATTAAAGACGAGTATTTTATTTATTTTCGTAGGGAGAAGATAAACATAGAAGGGATTAGCTATGAAAGCAACAGCTAAAATACCGAAGGTTATGCTAAAAGGAATTGCTCCATAAAACTGTAAATTTTCATTAACTTGGACAGTCCATCTCTCAAAGATTTTAAGTGTAGCAAAAACAAAACCAATACCGAATGCTATAGCCATAGCTAGACTAATTCTCCTAAGTTTTCTATATTCCACTTTTCTAATATCTTGGATGAATATATAGAGCGCTTCAGCAAGAACAAAAGCTTGAAGGATATTGAGTATTATTCTTGAACTTCTATATTCTGCAGATATGGAGGATTCTAGACCAAAAGACAACTCAATAAAATAAACAGCTAAATACCCACCTAACAGAATTGAAGCAAAACCAAGTAAGATGGTGCTGGGTTTTTCACTTCTAATAAATTCCAAATATAGGAACAAACCAAATAAAGCTATCCCTGATGGTATCATATGAACTTCTTGAATCGAGCTTGTGCTACTAATTTTTCCATTCTGAGTTGGGAAAAAGAGTGCTATTTCTATCAATGATTGCAAAACGATAAAGGAAAAGAGAGTAATAAACCAAGTAAAACCAGTTATTCGGTCTTTTAGTCTTCTATATAAGAAATAAACTAAAATGATCAGAATAATAGCTAACTGAACAATTTTAATGTAGAATTCTTCTATTGAAGATGCCATCGCTTAAAGGTAGAATTACTTTTTTAAAAGTTTAATTCTAGTAACCAACAGGTTTTTTGATATTTTTCTCCCTAAAATCAAGAAATATCTAAGTGAGATTTGTGTATGTTTAAACACAATAAATACTATATCTTTCCGATGTAAAATTAATATAGGTCTAAAAGAACAGATAATTAATGGAATCCAACTCAGAGAAGCAAGATTATGAGTTGCTGCTCCTTCTCAGTACTTTAGGAGCAAACAAAATCAGGGCAATCCTAATCTTAGCTCATCTCTACCCAAAAGCAATTACTGCTACGCAATTGTCTGATATCCTTGGATATTCAATGAAAGCAAGAACAATATATCGAGGAATTCTGGAAGATCTCCAAGAAAAGGAACTGATCTATCTAGATAAACTCACACCTAAAGTAGCAAGTATAAGATTAAATCATGATAATCCTCTGCTCAAAAGATTGATAGATTTAGCTAAAGAGCACGGAGAAAACTATCAAGCAGTTATCAACGAAATATTGGTGAAAGAAGATGTCTGAAAATAAGAACTATTTGAGATCAATACTCAAAGGAGATCCAATAGGTAAAAAATATTGGAAGAAACTAATCTTCTATTCAATCTTAGTGATCTTTCTTTCTTTACTGATTACATCAATATCTGTAGTAAATTATTCTCCAGCACCAGACACATATACTAATGGAAATGGAGAGGAATACTTCATTCTTAGAGGTGATACAGGT
>JAGLTP010000066.1 GCA_023135215.1 Candidatus Heimdallarchaeota archaeon | reverse complement strand
TCCTAGAGGTAATGGCTCAGAATCACTTAAAACACCATATTCAATATATCTAAAACTAGTATTCTTTACAGCAAAGTAAGTTCCAGCACTAATTCCTGCTATTATAATCATACTCCCTACAATAATTCCGAATAAGTTGCTGTTCTTCATAAATATTCATAGTTTATCATTCTATAAAAAGGGTTACAAATATGGGAGAATAACCAGATTTAGGGTTTACTTCTCAACTTCTGTTTCCTTTTCCACTTCATTGGTCTTTCGAAATAGATTCATAACTATTATCCCTAACACAATACAACCTATCCCCCCTATTTGAATGGGTACAATAGTTTCATTAATTACAAGAATTCCTAACACAATAGATAGAATAATACTTGCAGAAGCAAAACTAGGGACTACGACGTTAGCTTTTGCCATAGTAAAAGCAAATTGAGAAAGTGCTAGAGTTATTGTAGCAAATGCAAATGTTACGAAAGTAAAAATCAAAGCGAGATCTCCAATATCTGTAATTCTTTTGGTAAGTGTTTGAAATGCCATACAGCAGCCTGCCATTAGACCAAGAATTATCCCAAAGAAATTAGAAGGCTTTCGAAAAGCATAGATCACAATTGGTATGCATATGAATAGAAAAATCCCTACTGCGATTAAAAAAGCATTAAGAAAAAAATCAGTATATTCTAATTCAATAGGATCTTTTACAAATATGTTAATCAAAACTGTACCAGCTAATATCAACACTATACTTAGAACCTCTGTTTTAGAAATTGATTCTTTAAGAACAAAAAATGAAAATAACAAAAGAGTGACTAAGCCTATTCCTTCCAAAGGAGCTATCAGATTCATTGGAGTGTGAAAAATAGCTAAAGGAATCCATTGAATGAAAACAAATAGAGAAGTTAAAACAGTTCCAAATATCCAGATACCAGAGTGCTTGCTTTTAATGGTTCTATCAATTTTGAAACCTTCAATAGCATATTTTTGTATCCCTTTACCAATATATTGAGATATATAACCAACTAAGCCAATCAATACTCCCAAGAACAGTCCTACACTAGAAGAAACCATGATTCTCAGCTTATGAAGTTTTTATGCTATGATATAGTAAAAAACCTTTCTCACGGATTCATTGAATAAATATTCTGGAAAATTGAAATAAAGAGAGGCTTTATAAAATAATTATTAAAGTCAAACTACCGATGAAAACTTTCCATAACGTAGACACACTGCTCTTTGACATGGATGGGACTCTAACCGATCTTGGGAAAAGATGGTGGGATCCATTTTTCAGAGCTTATGACAAATTGAGACCTGATGAGGATCAAATAAAGAAGAAAGAGATATTTGAAAAAACGTTAATCAGTATTATGGAAACCTCAATGGGAAGTCCAAAAATGCTTAAAATAAAGACATTTTGGAGAGCTTCAAGAGATTTGAAATTATCTCTAATTGATACTTACAGAGCACTGGAATTTTTAAGAAAAGACCCATTAGCTTTCAAAGACATTCATCCAATTGATGGTGTGGAAGAAGTTTTGAAAACACTTCAATCCCGAGGATACAAAATGGCTTTGGTTACTAGTGCAGGAGACGATACTGTAGAAAAAGCAAAACTGAAACTAAAAATGTTAAATTCTTTTGATTTTATTGTTACAAGAAACAGCGTTAAGAGAATAAAACCATATCCTGATGCAATTTTGTTAGCAAGTCAAAAATTAGGCAAGAATCCAAGTTCTTGTGTTATGATTGGTGACTTTCCTCAGGATGTACAAGCAGGAAAAAATGCTGGAACGAAAACTATTGCAATTTTGGGTGTTAACGCTAAATACACCAAAGAAAGATTAATTGAGCAAAAACCAGATGCCTTATTATCATCAATCCAGGAATTACCAGATTTGTTTCCAAGTATAAATTAAATCATAAAGATTATTCTTTGTATTCTATCACTCAAGAGTTAAAAAAAGGAATGCAGATAGGTTTTTTAATAACTGAAGTAGTATTCAAAATCATGGAGCCCCTGAAAAACGTTGATACTTTATTATTTGATATGGATGGGACTCTTACTAATCTTTGGACGAGATATCGAGATCCTTTCTATAGAGCACTTAATAAAATAAAACCAGATCATGATAAGAAAAGATTGCATGAAGTTTTTGAAAAAACAGTAGCTGATTTTCTAAAGACTTTTGAAGGAAATAAAATACTTATAACATTGAAACTCTTCAGGAAATCTCGAAAAGAGATGGGAGGATCATTAATCGATACTTTCAGAGTTATGAAGATAGTTCTTTCAGATCCAATGGCTTTCAGGGACATTGAACCTCTAGAAGGTGTTGATAGCACTTTAGAGATACTTCAAGAAAGAGGATATAGATTAGCATTAGTAACTAATGCAGGTGATAAAACAGTAAGTATAGCTAAAGAGAAACTGAAGATTTTGAAATCTTTTGATATTTTAGTCACGAGAAATACTGTTAAGCGTATAAAACCACATCCAGATGCTCTACTGTATGTGTGTGAACAATTAGGAAAAGATCCGAGAATGTGTGCGATGATAGGAGATTTCCCTCAAGATGTTAAGGCAGGAAAAGCTGCAGGAACGAAAACAATCGCAATTCTAGGAGAAAATGGAAAATACACTGAGGAAGAAATAAGATTATTAAATCCAGATGTAGTGTTAGAATCTTTTCAAGAATTGACACGATTATTCCCTAAAATCAAAAACTGATATCTCGACTCTGATCTGACTGGAAAAAAAATAAAAAAAAGGGGGAAAGGA
>JAGLTP010000659.1 GCA_023135215.1 Candidatus Heimdallarchaeota archaeon | reverse complement strand
GGAGAAAATTCTTTGAAGATACTCCTGCAGAAGTTCAAGCTTTACGGGGTGTAAATTTCAAAGTAGAAAGAGGTGAATTTATCACAATAATGGGACCAAGTGGAAGTGGTAAAAGTACACTTTTAACGATTCTTGGGTGTATGGCTCCAGCAACAAGTGGTCAGGTATTCATTGATGGAACTGAAATAACAGAAATGAATCAACGTAAATTAAGTGAAATCAGAAAAAATAAAATAGGATTTGTCTTTCAAGACATATTTCTGATAGATACTCTTTCAGCTCTTGATAATGTTCTCTTACCTCTTCTACCTTATGGAATAAAGAAAGAAGATAGAGATCGGGCGAAAGAACTTATGAAAACTGCAGGTCTTGAAGATCGTATGCATCACAAACCCACTGAATTATCAGGAGGTCAAAAACAACGAGTAGCAATATGTCGAGCTTTGATTAATGATCCTCCAATAGTTCTAGCTGACGAACCAACTGGTAACCTAGATTCTCAAACAGGTGGAGAAGTTCTAGAATTACTTAGAAAGATTAATCAAGAGAAAAACATCACAATTTTAGCTGTTTCACATGATCCAAAGCTAGCCGAATTCTCTTCCAGAGATGTGATGATAACAGATGGTGAAATAACTAGAGATAGATTAAATCCTTTCAGAAACATGAATTAACTTAGGTGTAAAAATGAATATGAATTCAGATAAAGTAATTGAAAAATATGAAGAAAAGCTTGCAAGAAAATTAGGGGAAATTGCAATTCTAATTCATTTAGCACGCTCTCCTGAAGGTTCTCATGCGTACGAGATGCGTTCTAAAGCTTCTGATATACTTTTTGAAAACCGTAGAAAAGGAATTGAATTTATTCACAATCATCTCAAAGCTCTTCATGAACTAAGGAAGCTAAGTGCTATTGCTAATACTGATAGTGAGGAATATGATAATAGAAAGAACTCTGTTGCAAAAGAAATAGAAAGCTGTCCTATTTTCAAACATAATCCACATATTCAAAATTTAGTCAATAGAGAAAATGAAGCTGCATTCAGCAAGGATCTCGATTACATCAGTGAAGTAATCGGGGATTTAGAGTTAACAGGACACGAAATTAAGAAAACTACAACTATTTGGAGCAATATCAGCGGTATATATCCTGCTATTGAATCTTTAGAAAAAAATGGTCTTATTAAATATCTTCGGAAAGATTCTGATGGAGATAGAATCAAAAAAATCTATGAAATAACAGATATAGGTAGAGCAACTTTATCCAAGATTTTGGTTTCTCTTGTAGATTTAACAAGTTTTGTTTTCCGAGTTGAGGAAAAACATTTCATGGTTCAGAAAGGAAAGAAGCAATCTATCATTCTCAATCCTTTTGGATCTGTCTTCAGAAAACTTGCAGAAGATATTCCTCCTGAAATGAGGAAAAAGATTATGCATTACCGAGATAAACATCATGGAAAACCTTTTGCAAGAATGTTTATGGAACACGGTTTACCTTTACCAAGCTTTCGTTTCTTAATTAGACATCCAAATCTGATTAAAGAGCATCTAAACAAAATTGAATCAGAGGAAGAGAGAAATCTAGCTAAAGAATTTCTTAAAACAAAATTAACTGATAGAAAAGTCGAGATTGAAAAAATGCTTAAGGAGTTAGAATAAATGGCAACAATAACTATTGAGAAAGAAAAGAAACAGTATAATCCAGGAATTCAACAAGAGGTACTTAGAAAATACAAATC